>NZ_QNRN01000003.1:0-153092 GCF_003315125.1 Bacillus sp. DB-2
ATGTATTAGGCACGCCGCCAGCGTTCATCCTGAGCCAGGATCAAACTCTCCAATAAAGTTAGTTTGTCTAGCATCTAAAAATAAAAATTGACGTTTCACGTTGTTTGTTTCGTTTAGTTTTCAAAGTTCAACATCGCGTTTCAGCGACTTTTATAATATATCATAGTATATTATTTTCGTCAACAAGTTTTTTTCGATAACTTGTATCTCTCATTTGCTGACTTTTCCTATTATATACACTTTCCTATTGCTATGCAAGTATTATTATAAAAAAATAAGAGGGGGAGAAATCCCCACTCTTACTCTTCAGAAGAATCCTCTTCATTAGATTCTTCTTCTTCATCTTTTTGCGCTTTTGCTACTGTCGCTACCTCTTGCTCATCTTCTAATCGAATTAGACGAACACCTTGTGTATTACGTCCCATTTGAGAAATTTGATCAACCGGCATACGAATAATAACGCCTGCTGCTGTAATTAACATAATGTCTTCTTCGCCTGTTACAGACTTAACCGCTACTAACTTACCGTTTTTATCTGTAATATTACAAGTCTTCAGACCTTTACCACCACGACTTTGCAGGCGGTATTCATCAATCGGTGTACGCTTTCCATAACCATTTTTCGTTACAATTAGAACATTTACATCCTCTTCGACAATTTCCATACCTACAACTTGATCTTCATCACCTAATGTAATTGCTTTTACGCCAGCCGCATTACGTCCCATTGAACGCACATCTTGCTCATTGAAACGAATTAACATACCGTTACTTGTCCCAACGATAATATCCTTATCACCAGATGTTAAGCGTACAGAGATTAATTCATCCTCTTCACGAAGAGAAATTGCAATTAAACCATTTGTACGTATATTGGCAAATGATGAAAGTGGTGTTCTCTTAGAGATACCTTGTTTCGTTGTAAAGAATAAGAACTGGTCGTCACCAAATTCACGAATTGGAATAATAGCGTTGATCCACTCACCCTTATCTACCCCTAATAGATTAATAATCGGTATACCTTTTGCTGTACGACTATACTCTGGAATTTCATATCCTTTTGTACGGTATACTTTACCCTTGTTTGTGAAGAATAAAATATGATCATGAGTAGACGTTGTTAATAAATGTTCAACAAAGTCATCATCATTCGTACCCATTCCTTGTACACCACGTCCCCCACGGTTCTGTGTTTTGTACGTAGAAGCCGGTAACCTCTTAATATAACCATTATGAGTAAGCGTAATTGCGATATTTTGTTCTGGGATTAAATCTTCATCCTCTATAGCTTCCATACCGCCAATTGTAATTTCTGTTCTTCTCTTATCATTAAAACGCTCTTTTACTTCAGCTAATTCCTCGCGAATAATTTCAAGAACTTTTTCTTCGTCTGCTAAAATTGCTTTTAACTCTGCAATTATCTTCATTAAATCTTGATATTCTTGTTCGATTTTTTCGCGTTCTAATCCAGTTAAACGTTGCAAACGCATATCTAAAATCGCTTGCGCTTGTTTCTCACTTAAGCCGAAACGTTCCATTAAACCTTGTTTTGCAATATCAGCTGTTTTTGAACTACGGATTAAAGTAATAACTTCATCAAGATGATCTAAAGCAATTCGTAAGCCTTCTAAAATATGAGCACGCGCTTCTGCTTTCTCTAATTCATAAGCAGTACGTCTACGAATCACTACCTTTTGATGCTCTAAATAATAATATAGATTTTGTTTTAAATTTAAGACTTGTGGCTCTCCATTTACAAGAGACAACATATTAATACCGAAGCTTGTTTGGAGTGCTGTATGTTTATATAGATTATTTAATAGTACATTGGCATTGGCATCACGACGTACTTCCATAACAATACGCATACCATTTCGATCTGATTCATCACGTAAATCTGTAATACCTTCAATTTTCTTATCACGAACTAGTTCTGCGATCTTTTCAATTAATCGCGCCTTATTAACTTGATAAGGTAGTTCTGTTACGATAATAGTTTGTTTACCATTTGCTTTCTCTTCAATTTCAACTTTAGCACGAAGTATAATAGAACCGCGACCTGTTTCGTAAGCTCTTCGAATTCCACTTCGCCCTAAGATTAAACCTGAAGTTGGGAAGTCTGGCCCAGGAATATATTCCATTAATTCCGCGATAGTGATATCAGGGTTATGACTTAATGCCAACACACCATCAATTACTTCTCCAAGTTGATGCGGTGGAATGTTTGTTGCCATACCAACCGCAATACCCGTCGTACCATTGACTAATAAGTTAGGGAAACGCGCTGGTAATACAACTGGCTCTCTTTCAGAACCATCGTAGTTATCTTGATAATCAATTGTATTCTTTGTAATATCGCGTATTAATTCCATAGAAATCTTAGACATTCTTGCTTCTGTATAACGCATTGCTGCCGCTGAATCTCCATCAACAGAACCGAAATTACCATGTCCATCAACAAGCATGTAACGTTGACTAAAATCTTGTGCCATACGTACCATTGTTTCATAAACAGCTGAATCACCGTGCGGGTGATACTTACCAATTACTTCGCCGACAATACGCGCCGACTTCTTATATGCTTTATCAGCTGTAATTCCTAAATCATTCATCGCATATAAAACCCTACGATGAACTGGTTTTAATCCATCACGAACATCTGGTAATGCACGAGACACGATAACACTCATTGCGTAATCTAAAAATGAGGTACGCATTTCATGACTAATATTAATTTCTCGAATTCGTGCTTGTTGTTGATTGTCTGACATCAACGAGCACCTCCTCTTACATTTCCGTTACACATACATTGATTTATATGTAGAAGACAGGAATACTTAGATTCCTGTCATTACTTACTTAAATATCAAGGTTTTTCACGTATTTTGCATTTTCTTGGATAAAGTTACGACGCGGCTCTACTTTATCACCCATCAAAATTTCAAATGTTTCATCCGCTTCAATTGCATCTTGAAGGGAAACTTGAAGTAACGAACGTACTTCTGGGTCCATTGTCGTCTCCCACAGCTGAGTTGGATTCATTTCCCCTAGACCTTTATAACGCTGAATCCCAGGCTTAGGTTGAGCTGGTAATTCAGCTAGTATTTTTTCAAGTTCTTTATTGTTATAGGCATATTGAATTTTTTTACCTTGTTGTACTTTAAACAACGGTGGCTGTGCGATATATATATATCCACACTCAATGATTTGACGCATATAACGATAGAAGAACGTTAATAATAGGGTACGAATATGTGCACCATCAACATCGGCATCTGTCATAATAATAACTTTATGATAGCGAGCTTTTTCAATAGCAAAATCCCCACCAATATTTGTACCGATTGCTGTAATAATTGTACGAACTTCATCATTTGATAAAATCTTATCTAAGCGTGCCTTTTCAACGTTAATAATTTTACCCTTCAGTGGTAAAATCGCTTGAAAATGACGATCGCGTCCTTGTTTTGCAGATCCGCCCGCAGAGTCACCCTCCACGATATAAATTTCGCTAATTGCTGGATCTTTAGAAGAACAATCAGCTAGCTTCCCTGGTAAACTTGAAACTTCTAGAGCACTCTTTCGGCGCGTTAGTTCACGAGCCTTTTTAGCCGCTACACGTGCACGTGCTGCCATAGTCCCTTTATCTATAATTTTACGTGCAACATTGGGATTTTCTAGTAAGAACTTTTCAAACGCCTCTGAGAATACAGACTCTGTAATCGTTCTCGCTTCACTATTTCCAAGTTTCGTCTTTGTTTGTCCTTCAAATTGTGGATTTGGATGCTTAATTGACACGATTGCTGTTAAGCCTTCACGAACATCTTCACCAGTTAAATTACTATCCGCATCTTTTAAAATATTATTTTTACGACCATAATCGTTAATTACACGTGTTAGAGCAGTCTTAAAACCTACCTCATGTGTACCGCCTTCATACGTATGAATATTATTTGTAAATGAATAAATATGATTTGTGTAGCCTTCGTTATATTGAAGAGCAACCTCAACCTGAATCCCATCTTTTGAACCGTCAACATATACAGGTTCTTCATGAATCGGTTGTTTTGAACGATTTAAATGTTCAACATATGATTTAATTCCACCTTCATAATGGAATTCTTTCTTTTGCTTATGTTCACGCTTATCTTCAATTGTTAATTTAATATTACGATTTAAAAACGCCAACTCACGCATACGAGTCGCTAATGTATCAAATTCGTATTCTGTCGTCTCTGTAAAAATTTCTGAATCTGGCTTAAAGCGTGTGATCGTTCCTGTACGATCAGTTTCACCTATTACTTTTAAATCTGCAGCCGGGACCCCACGTTCATATTTTTGATAGTGTATTTTTCCATCTCGATGTACAAATACCTCTAATTCTGTTGATAAAGCATTTACAACAGATGCACCTACACCATGCAAACCACCAGAAACTTTATAACCACCACCGCCAAATTTACCACCGGCATGGAGTACCGTCATAATAACTTCTACAGCGGGACGTCCCATTTTTTCTTGTATACCAACAGGGATACCACGGCCATCATCTGTTACAACAATACTATTATCTTCTTCAATACTGACATTAATTTCATCACAATATCCTGCTAAAGCTTCATCAATACTGTTATCAACAATTTCCCATACGAGGTGATGAAGACCTTTTCCACTTGTAGAACCGATATACATACCAGGACGCTTTCGAACTGCCTCCAGTCCTTCTAACACCTGAATCTGACTTTCATCATATGCATTTTCCTGCATTTGCTTTTGTTCCATTGACACAAAGATCACCTACTTTTCCATTTAAACAGAAATTATTTTCTGTCTATTTCACAATCTACCGTGCCGTTCGTTACATGAATTGTTTTCGCTTCTTTCAATGTTTCGTGTTCAATTCCCTCGACACTCGTCGTTGTCACAAATGTTTGTACTTTTCCTTGAATTGTATTTAGCAGATGCGATTGACGATAATCATCTAATTCTGATAACACATCATCTAGTAAAAGAATTGGATATTCCTTAACCTCTGAGTATATCAATTCAATTTCAGCCAATTTTAGGGATAGTGCGGTTGTTCGTTGTTGTCCTTGTGAACCAAAGACTTGAACATTTTTACTATTAACGAAGAATTGTAAATCATCACGATGAGGACCAAGTAAAGTTGTACCACGAAAAATTTCACGTTGTTTCACAGATTGAAAACTTTCATAGTATACTTCTTTTATTTTCGACAAATCCATTGATTCTGATACATCTACACTTGGTTTATAAACGATTTCTAACTCTTCTAATCCCCTGCTAATTCCGCGATGAATTGGAGCAGCCCATTCTTGTAGTAAATGCAAAAACTCAAAACGTTTTCGCAAAATTTTTGCACCATGCTCAATAAGTTGAAGTGTAAATACATCCAACATCGTTTCCTCGTTTTTACTATTCCCTTGCATCTTCTTAAGTAAATGATTTCGTTGCGTGAGTACCTTTTGATATTGACTTAATTCATACAAATAGACCGGAGCTATTTGTCCAAGTTCCATATCCAAAAAGCGTCTTCGTACTTGAGGGCTTCCTTTTACAAGATTTAAATCTTCTGGGGCAAACATAACAACATTCATTTCACCAATATACTGGCTCAATTTTTGTTGTTCTAACTGATTTAACTTTGCCTTTTTACCTTTTTTTGAAATATTTAATTCTAAGGATACTGAACTATTTCGCCTTTGTAATCTACCTTTTATATTACCATAATCCTCATCCCAACGGATGAGTTCACGATCGTTCGAAGTTCTATGAGATTTCGCCATCGCCAATACATAAATAGCTTCCATCAGATTCGTTTTCCCTTGCGCATTTTCACCAATAATTACATTGACTTTATCCTCAAAGGAAAGCTCTAAATGCTCATAATTGCGATAGTTTTTTAATTGTATTTCTGTAATAAACAAAGGGATCCCCCTTTATGCCTGAACTTGGAAAGTTCCGCTTCCCGGAATTTCAACAATATCATTTGCATATAACTTTCGGCCTCTTCTATTTTCAAGTTCTTGATTCACGTATACTTCATATTCTTGTAAGAACCATTTCACAGCGCCACCTGTATCAATTACATCAGCTAACTTTAAAAATTGTCCTAGTGTAATGTATTCTGTTGAAATCTTAATAAGTTTCATAAAATCGCTCACTTTCTGAAAGTGTTCATTCTTTCATTGTACTAAATAAACTAGCATTAGGAAAGTAATACCCCACAAATCAAATAAGGGTCACTAGTACCTTTACACTAGCAACCCTTAATCCTTACTTAGTAAGTACGGACTGGTAAAATTAATTGGATAATGGAATCATCATTTACTGTGCGAATTAAAAACGGTCTCATCGCTCCAGTAAAACTAACTTTAATTTCTGTACTGTCTAAAGCCTTTAATGCGTCCATCATATATTTTGCACTAAAAGATATTTTTAATTCTTCTCCATCTACATTTTCACATTGAACCTCTTCTACTACTTTTCCGATTTCTGGTGCATTCGAAGAAATCTCTAACATCTGTTGTTCTAATGTCGATAATTTAACAACGTTGTTACGACCATCTCTTGCTAACAACGACGCACGATCAATCGCTTGTAAAAATTCTTTTGTATTTACAAATATATCAGTTTTACTTTCAGCTGGAATTAAACGCGTTGTATCTGGATAATTTCCTTCTAATAATCTTGAGAAGAATAATAAATGTTTTGTACGGAATAATACTTGATACTCCGTAATAACGATATCTACCATTTCTTCAGATTCATCTAGAATTTTACTTAATTCACTTAAGCTCTTACCAGGAATAACGACATTCGCTTGAAATTCATCGGCAATATTATACCCTTCGATTTTTGCTTTACGAAGTGCTAGTCTGTGACTATCTGTTGCAATACAAGTTAGCTCGCTGTTATATACCTTCCAGTTTACACCTGTCAAGATCGGTCTTGTTTCAGAACTTGAAACTGCAAATACTGTTTGACGAATCATGTGCTTTAATAAATCTGTTGGAATCTTAAATACATGATGTTCTTCGATTTGTGGTAATAACGGATATTCAGCAGCATCTAAACCATTTAAGTTGAACTCTGATTTTCCAGATTTTATTTTTGTCATAAAATGATTTTCCACAGAAATTTCGACAGTTTCTTTAGGTAATTTTTTTACGATCTCACTAAAATATTTTGCTTGTAAAATAATACTTCCTGATTGTTTAATTTCCACAATTTCTTTTCCAGCATCTTCGACTGGGATAAATGATTCGATAGAGATGTCTGCATCACTACCTGTTAAAGTAACCCCTTCTTCAGTTGCTACAACTTTAATCCCTGTAAGAATTGGAATTGTTGTACGAGAAGAAACTGCCTTCATTACATCTTGTACACTTCTTACAAGATAGTCTTTTTGTATTGTAAAACGCATAACGAAAAACCTCCGGTAAGTATAAGATTTTATTTATTTAATAAAGATAAAAAAGTAATAGTAATAGTAATAGGGCTTGTGGATATGTGGATAACCCTGTTTAAAGATGTAAAAACAGTCTATCTACATGTGGATAGACTGTGCGTAAAATAAGCTAAGTTATTCACACTATTCAGCTACTACTATTTTAAAATATCCTTAACTTCTTCAACGTGTTTTTGTAATTGAGTATCCGTTTTTAATAGCTTCGAAATTTTTTCGTGAGCATGGATTACTGTTGTATGATCGCGGCCACCAAATTCTTCACCTATTTTTGGCAAAGATGAGTCCGTAAGTTCACGTGATAAATACATCGCAATTTGGCGAGGGAATGCAACGGATTTTGTCCGTTTTTTTGCTTTGAAATCTTCTAATTTTACTTGATAGACGCCCCCAACAGCTTTTTGAATATCAGAAATAGAAATAATTCTAGGTATAGAGTTTGGAATAATATTTTTAAGCGCTTCAGCCGCTAAATCAGCATTCATATCTTTATTAATTAAAGATGAATAAGCTACAACTCGAATAAGTGCACCCTCTAGTTCACGAATATTTGAATCGATTTGATTTGCGATATAAAGCATAACTTCATTTGGTATATCAAGACCTTCTGCTTTTGCTTTTTTACGTAAAATTGCGATTCTAGTTTCTAAATCTGGTGGCGTAATGTCCGTAATTAACCCCCATTCAAAGCGAGAACGAAGGCGATCTTCTAAAGTTGGGATTTCTTTTGGTGGTCTATCACTTGAAATCACAATTTGTTTACTTTCTTCATGTAACGCATTAAATGTATGGAAAAACTCTTCCTGTGTTTGTTCTTTTCCCGCAAGAAATTGAATATCATCTATCAATAAGACATCTACATTACGATATTTATTACGAAAATCGACAGCTTTATTATCACGAATTGAATTAATAAATTCATTTGTAAATTTTTCAGATGATAAATATACAACTTTTGCATTTGGGTTGTGTTCAATTACATAATGCCCAATTGCGTGCATTAAATGTGTTTTTCCAAGTCCAACGCCCCCGTAAATAAAGAGCGGATTATAGGCTTTAGCTGGTGCTTCAGCTACAGCTAAAGAAGCAGCATGTGCAAAACGATTACCAGAGCCAATAACAAATGTATCAAATGTATATTTTGGGTTTAACATACTCTGTGGTAAGTGATTAGACTCATCATGTGCGTGTTTTTGCTTAACAGAAGGGAGATCTATATCCTCTTCTGCCTGACTTTGGGGAATGATAAAACGAATAGCTAGTTTTGCCCCTGTTAAATCATAAAGTGTTTCGGAGATTAGTTCCGAATAGTGAGATTCTAGCCAGTCACGAGCGAATTCATTTGGAGCTGTAATAGTTAATACATCTTTTTTTAAGTTATGAGCAGTCGTTGATTTTAACCATGTTTCATAACTTGGCTTGCTTACCTTTTTTTCTAATTCTTTTAAGGCACTATTCCATAAATCAGAGATATTTTCCAAAGGTGTCCCTCCTTTACAAAGATGGTAAAAGAATAAGGTTGCGCAACAATTGTACAACCTGTAAATATTTCTAATGCATATTTATACGAAACGTATTTTAAAATATAAAAACGTCGTTAGTATCCGAGATAGAGTTTTCGACAAAATAACAAATGTGGACAACTATTTACCCACATGTGATTTAAACTATCCACATGTTATACACAAATTGTGGATAAAATAAAGATGTGGAAAACTTATTCAAAGTGAAAACACAACTATAATATCAAAAAAAAGCAGCTATAGCAATGAATTTAAGAAAGTTATCCACAAAATCAATACCTTGTGGAATAAACTTGTCCACAACACGATATACTGTGTAAAAGCAAAAAAAGGGTTTGTGGATATAAAAAAGAGAAAAAATATTTATCCACAAGGAAATATAGGGACTGTGAAAAAGTATGTGAATAGGTTGAAAATGAATATTTGATGAAAATTTCGAGAACCATTGACATTTTCCTATTTGATTTACTATAATTTATTAGACTGTCTTTAACAGATATTCCTCAGGGAGGTGTCATATAATGAAAAGAACTTACCAACCAAATAAACGTAAGCGCAGCAAAGTACATGGTTTCCGCAGCCGTATGAGCACAGCAAACGGACGTAGAGTGCTTGCAGCTCGTCGTCGTAAAGGAAGAAAAGTATTATCTGCGTAGACCACTGAACGTTCAGTGGTCTTTTTTTCTAATAATAATGAGTTTCCGCTGATGAAATACAGGAGTGTCAAATGATATGAAGAAAAAAAATCGTATAAAAAAGAATGATGAATTCCAGGCTGTTTTCCAAAAAGGACAATCAAATGCCAATCGCCAGTTTGTTGTATACAAATTAGATAAAGAAAAACAGCCGCATTTTCGCATTGGTCTTTCTGTTAGTAAGAAAATAGGAAATGCAGTAGTGCGTAATCGAATTAAGCGTATGATTCGCCAATCGATTATAGAATTAAAAGATGAGATAGATTCTGGAAAAGATTTTGTTATAATAGCAAGGAAGCCTTGTGCAGAGATGACATATGAAGAGTTAAAGAAAAGCTTAATTCATGTCTTTAAACGCTCTGGTATGAAAAGAATAAAAAAGTAGCGTAAGGAAATGAATTACACTATATACATACCGAAACAAGGAGGAGCAGGCTTTGAAAAAGAAAATAGGTTTATTAGCCATGGTTATTATGTTAATGGCAATCGCTACCGGTTGTAGTGAAACAAATCAGCCGATTACACCGAAAAGCACTGGGATTTGGAATGAATATTTCGTATACCCGCTTTCTCAGTTAATCACGTATTTTGCAGAATTATTTGGTAGTAATTACGGTTTAGCAATCGTTGTTACAACTCTTATCATTCGTTTTGCATTATTACCATTAATGATTAAACAAACGAAGAGTACGAAAGCAATGCAGGCGTTACAACCAGAAATGGTGAAATTAAAAGAGAAATATAGTTCTAAAGATCAAGCAACACAGCAAAAACTACAACAAGAAATGATGCAGTTATATCAAAAGAATGGTGTAAACCCATTAGCAGGATGTTTACCAATATTTGTTCAGATGCCTATTTTATTCGCGTTTTATCATGCGATTATGAGAACAACAGCAATTAGTGAACATACATTTTTATGGTTCGATTTAGGACAGGCGGATCCGTTCTATATCCTTCCAATTGTTGCAGCTATTACGACTTTTATTCAGCAAAAGCTTGCAATGGCAGGAACGGCTGGACAAAATCCGCAAATGGCAATGATGATTTGGCTTATGCCAATTATGATTTTAGTCTTTGCAATTAACTTCCCAGCAGCACTATCATTGTACTGGGTAGTTGGTAATATCTTTGGTATCGCTCAAATGTATATGATCAAAGGGCCTGAAATTAAGGCTAGTAAGGCAGGAGGATCAAGCAAGTGAGTATGATTACTGCTAAAGGACAAACAGTCGAGCTGGCAGTACAAGATGCTTTAAGACAATTAAATGCTTCGAAAGATCGAGTAGATATAAATATTATCGATGAGGGTAAGAGGGGATTCCTAGGTTTATTTGGGAATCGCCTCGCTATAGTAGAAGTTGTATTGAAAAAAGATCCAATCCAAGAATGTGAAGAATATTTAAAAAATGTTATTCAAAATATGGGTGTGGAAGTTGAGATTAGAAAAATTGTAAAAGGACGCGAAGTTGAATTTACAATTTTTGGTGAAAATATGGGTTTTTTAATTGGTAAAAGAGGGAATACGTTGAATTCTTTACAGTATTTAACAAAACTTGTTGCGAACCGTAATACAAAGCAATATATTGGTATTACACTGGATGCTGAAAACTATCGTAGTAAAAGAAAAAATACGTTAGAATCTCTTTCCTATCGATTAGCAAAACAAGTAGTGAGTACGAAAAAAAGAGTTGTTCTAGAACCAATGCCTTCTTTCGAACGAAAAATTATTCACCAAGCATTATCTAATCATCAAAATATCATTACAACTTCTGAAGGGAAAGAACCACATCGGTATGTTGTAATATCTTCCAAGTGACCGGTTACTCAATTGAGTGCCGGTTTTTTTGAGGGGAAAATAAATGTGGATAACTAAAAAACACTAAACTTATCCACTGTGAATAAGTTTAGTGTTTTTTACATAAGGACATAATAAAATGAGTTATTATTCTTTTGTAGATAGGTTCGTTATGGTATCCTAATAATTTAGTGACGGAAAAAATTCATGTTGAAATAGAGATAAATAAGCAAGTGAGGTGAAAGGACATGGAATTTGATACAATTGCCGCAATTTCCACAGCACTTGGGGAAGGTGCAATTGCCATTGTTCGAGTAAGTGGGGATGATGCGATTGAGAAAGTCAATCGTATTTTTAAAGGGAAGGATTTAACACAGGTTTCTTCTCATACAATTCATTATGGTCATATTGTCGATTTAGATACAAATCAAGTTATTGAAGAAGTTATGGTGTCCATTATGCGTGCACCAAGGACTTTTACGCGTGAAAATATAGTAGAAATTAACTGTCATGGTGGACTTGTTTCGGTAAATAAAGTATTACAGCTTATTTTAGCGCAAGGAGTACGACTGGCAGAGCCTGGTGAATTTACAAAACGTGCTTTTTTAAATGGACGTATTGATTTGTCACAAGCAGAAGCTGTTATGGACTTAATCCGTGCGAAAACAGATCGTGCTATGAATGTAGCGATTAACCAAATGGAAGGACGATTATCTAAATTAATCGGCCATCTGCGTCAAGAAATATTAGAAACATTAGCTCATATTGAGGTGAATATAGATTACCCAGAATATGATGATGTAGAAGAGATGACGCATAATATTTTAATTGAGAAAGCTACACACGTCCGTGCTGAAATTGCAAAAATATTAGAAACATCGAAGCAAGGAAAGATTTTACGTGAAGGCATTTCTACCGCGATTATCGGTAGACCTAACGTTGGGAAATCATCGCTATTAAATAGTCTTGTTCAGGAGAAAAAGGCAATTGTAACTGATATTGCAGGAACAACTCGTGATGTTATTGAAGAGTACGTTAATGTGCGTGGTGTACCACTTAAACTTATAGATACAGCCGGAATTCGTGAAACGGAAGATATTGTTGAACGAATTGGTGTAGAGCGTTCGAAGGAAATGATGAGCCAAGCAGACTTAGTGTTAATTGTAGTGAACTATAGCGAGGCTTTAACAAATGAAGATGAGGATCTATTCCGTGCCGTACAAGGAAAAGATTTCATTGTCATTGTAAATAAGACAGATTTACCGCAAGAAATTGATATGGAACGTGTTACAGATTTAGCGGTAGGCAATCGTGTTATTACAACATCTTTAATTGAGGAGCAAGGAATAGATGAGCTTGAAAAGGCAATAGCTGATTTATTCTTTGAAGGAACAATTGATTCTGCGGATATGACATACGTGTCTAATGCGAGACATATCGGATTATTAACACAAGCAGGAAGAACAATTAACGATGCAATTGAAGCGATAGAAAATGGTGTTCCGATTGATATGGTTCAAATTGATTTAACAAGAGCGTGGGAAATACTTGGTGAAATTACTGGTGATACTGTCCATGAAAGCTTAATTGACCAATTGTTCTCTCAATTTTGTTTAGGAAAATAAAGTAAAACTTTAATCAGAGATGATTTAGTAAGATAGAGGTTATTAGGAGGAATAAACAATGGGATACAATGCCGGTTCATATGATGTCATAGTAATCGGTGCAGGTCATGCAGGATGTGAAGCTGGTCTTGCGGCAGCACGAATGGGCTCAAAAACATTAATGTTAACAATTAACTTGGATATGGTAGCGTTCATGCCATGTAACCCTTCTGTTGGTGGACCAGCAAAAGGGATTGTTGTTCGTGAAATTGATGCATTAGGCGGAGAAATGGGACGCAATATTGATAAAACACATATTCAAATGCGTATGTTAAATACGGGTAAAGGACCAGCTGTACGCGCGCTTCGTGCACAAGCTGATAAATTCTCTTACCAGCATGAATTAAAGAAAACAATTGAAGAAACACCAAACTTAACGTTGTTTCAAGGTCTGGTAGAGCGTTTAATTATTGAAGATGGTGTATGTAAAGGGGTAATTACGCAAGCTGGTGCTGAATATACAGCGAAAACAGTTGTAATTACAACGGGAACATTTTTACGCGGTGAGATTATTATGGGAGATTTAAAATATTCAAGTGGTCCAAATAATCAGCAACCATCTATTACATTATCTGAACACTTAGAGGAACTTGGTTTTGATCTTGTTAGATTTAAAACAGGTACACCTCCGCGTGTAAACAGTAATACGATTGATTATAGTAAAACAGAAATTCAACCAGGTGATGATAAGCCACGTGCTTTCTCTTTTGAAACGACAAAATTTATTATGGATCAAATTCCATGTTGGTTAACGTATACAAGTACAGAAACACATCGTTTAATAGATGAAAACTTACATCGCTCAGCTATGTATTCTGGTATGATTAAAGGAACAGGGCCTAGATATTGCCCTTCAATTGAAGACAAGGTAGTAAGATTTAATGATAAACCACGTCATCAAATTTTCTTAGAGCCAGAAGGACGTAATACACAAGAAGTATATGTACAAGGCTTATCGACGAGCTTACCAGAAGATGTACAGCGTGCAATGCTTAGAACAATTCCTGGCCTGGAAAATGTTGAAATGATGCGTACGGGTTATGCAATTGAATATGATGCGATCGTACCAACTCAACTATGGCCAACACTTGAAACGAAAAAAATTAAAAATTTATATACAGCAGGACAAATTAACGGGACTTCTGGTTACGAAGAAGCAGCAGGACAAGGGCTTATGGCTGGGATTAATGCAGCGTGTCGTTCTTTAGGTAAAAAAGAAGTTATTTTAGGTCGTGCTGATGCTTATATTGGTGTCTTAATTGATGACCTTGTAACGAAAGGTACAAATGAACCATATCGTTTATTAACGTCTCGTGCAGAATATCGCCTATTATTACGCCATGATAATGCTGACCTTCGTTTAACTGAAGTTGGTCGTGAAATTGGCTTAATTAAAGAAGATCGCTATGAGCGATTTACAAATAAAAAGTTACAAATTGAACAGGAGAAGGAACGGTTAGAGAGTATTTTTATTAAACCGCGCCCTGAAGTTCAAGAATTAATTCGTAGTATTGGCGGAAGTGAATTGAAAGATGGAATACGTGCAAGTGACTTATTACGTCGTCCAGAGGTGACATATGAGCATATTCATCTTTTAGTACCAAGTGAAGTAGCATTAAGCGATGAAATTACGGAACAAGTTGAAATTCAGACCAAGTACGAAGGATACATTGAAAAATCTTTACAGCAAGTAGACCGTATGAAGAAAATGGAAAACAAAAAAATTCCTGTGGATATTGATTATGATGCGATTTCTAGCCTTGCCTCAGAAGCGAGACAGAAATTGAAAGATGTTCGTCCGCTTTCAATGGGGCAAGCTTCACGTATTTCTGGCGTAAATCCAGCTGATGTTTCCATTTTGCTTATTTACATTGAACAAGGAAAAATTGCACGAGTATCGAACCAATAACATAGTAAGGAGATATTGCTAGATGAACATAGAACAATTTCAATCTATGCTAGAAGAGAAGGGTATTTCCCTCTCTTCTAGACAGTTAGAGCAGTTCGGAATCTATTTTGAAACATTAGTAGAGTGGAATGAAAAAATGAACTTAACGGCTATTACGGAGAAAGAAGAAGTATACTTAAAACACTTTTTTGATTCTGTTACAGCGGCTTTTTATTATGATTTTTCGAAACCATTTTCTATTTGTGATGTTGGAGCAGGAGCTGGATTCCCAAGTATCCCTTTAAAAATCTGTTTCCCGCACTTAAAAGTAACAATTGTAGATTCATTACAAAAACGTATTAATTTTTTAAATCACTTAGCGCAAAAGTTAGAATTAAGTGATGTTGCATTTTGTCATGATCGTGCTGAAACATTTGGAAAAAAAGAAGGTGTACGTGAAGCATACGATATTGTAATGGCACGTGCAGTTGCACGTCTTTCTGTATTAAGTGAGCTATGTTTACCACTTGTAAAAGTAGGGGGAACATTCATTGCAATGAAAGGTGCAGCGGCTAACGAAGAAATCGAAAATGGCAAATATGCTTTAGAGGTACTTGGCGGAGAATTGAAAGAAATGTCTACGTTCCAATTACCGTTTGAAGAAAGTGAACGTAATATTTTATTAATCGAGAAAAAGCGCAAGACACCAAAGAAATATCCACGCAAACCGGGAACGCCCAATAAATTACCTATTGAAAAATAAATCTTATTAGACGTAAGATTAAATTATATAAATGAAAACGTAAATGTTTCATAGGAAACATTTTATGTAGAACAGTCAATAGGCCTAAAAGGTGGTGGAATATGTATGAAAAATACGTTTTCTCGTTTATTTGGCTTTGGAGATAAAGAGAGCGAATTCGAATTACAAGACGAAAGCCATGAAGAAATAGCTAAAAAGGTATATGAAGAAATACAGGAAATTCCGATAGTAAACATTACCCCTAACCGTTATCAACCACGAACAGTTTTTGACGATGCACGTATTGAGGAGCTAGCATTAACGATTCGTACACATGGGCTTATCCAGCCGATTGTTGTGAGACAGTATGAGGATGATAAGTACGAGATTATTGCCGGGGAAAGGCGTTTCCGCGCAGCAACAAAGTTAGGGTGGGAAAAAGTTCCTGCAATAATAAAGAATTTAAATGATACTGAGACAGCTTCTGTAGCGTTAATTGAAAATTTGCAGCGTGAGGAATTAACAGCAATTGAGGAAGCTGTGGCATATCAAAAGCTGATTGAGTTACATAATTTAACACAAGAAGCATTGGCACAACGACTTGGAAAAGGACAATCGACAGTCGCAAACAAATTGCGATTATTAAAATTGCCTGAAGAAATCAAAAGTGCATTATTAGAAAAAAGTATTACAGAACGGCATGCTCGCGCCCTTATTCCTTTGAAAAATGAGGAATTACAACTGAAGGTTTTACAAGAGATTGTGGAGAAGCAATTGAATGTAAAGCAAACAGAAGAACGAATTGCAAAGCTACTAGAAGAAGTAAAACCAAAGCGCAAAGCGAAGCAAAAAGCAGTAAGTCGAGATGCGAGAATTGCTATGAACACAATTAGACAATCATTACAAATGGTTGCTAATAGTGGTTTGAATGTTAATTCTGCGGAAGAAGAGTTTGATGAATACTATCAAATTACGATTAAAATTCCGAAGAAAAAATAATTACGTGCTAGAGACCTTATCCTATTGGAGAGGTCTCTTTTACTATATTTTCTTGTTAAAGCAAGAAGGAGTTTAGAAATAAATTTTGAAGTTTAATAAGGACGTAAAAGAAAAACTTTTATTTCATGTTACAATAAACGTAATTGTTTCTAGAATAAGAAAGAAAGGTTGAAAGTAGGTGACATCATGGGAAAAATCATTGCTATTGCTAATCAAAAAGGCGGTGTTGGAAAAACAACAACATCCGTTAATTTAGGGGCTGGATTGGCACAAGTAGGAAAAAAAGTCCTTCTCGTAGATATTGATGCTCAAGGAAATGCAACGACTGGTGTAGGGATTGAAAAGTCTGAATTAGATCAATGTATTTATAATGTTCTTGTAGAAGATGCAGATGTTCAAGGTGCCATACGGAAAACCGCAACTGAAAACTTAGATGTTCTACCCGCTACAATTCAATTGGCTGGTGCTGAAATTGAATTGGTACCAACCATTTCCCGGGAAGTACGCTTGCAAAGAGCGTTACAGCCAATTCGTGATGAATATGAGTATATTATTATTGACTGTCCTCCATCCTTAGGGTTATTAACGATTAATGCATTAACAGCAGCAGATTCTGTTATTATTCCTGTACAGTGTGAATATTACGCGCTGGAAGGGTTAAGTCAGCTATTAAATACAGTTAGACTTGTGCAAAAGCATTTAAATAAAAATTTAGCAATTCAAGGTGTATTGTTAACGATGTTGGATGCTCGTACAAATTTAGGAATTCAAGTTATAGATGAAGTGAAAAAATACTTTAGGGATAAAGTATATCGTTCGATTATTCCTCGTAATGTTCGCTTAAGTGAGGCACCAAGTCATGGAAAACCAATTATGCAGTATGACGCTAAATCAAGAGGAGCAGAAGTATATTTAGATTTAGCAGAGGAAGTGATTGCAGGTGGCTAAGGGATTAGGAAGAGGAATCAACGTGTTTTTTCCAGATTTAGATGTGAAAGAAGAAGAAACGATTCAGGAGATTATAGTAACTGAATTAAGGCCGAATCCATATCAACCACGTAAACATTTCAATAAAGAAGCGATTCAGGAATTAGCGGCTTCTATTAAAGAGCACGGTATATTGCAACCGTTAATT
Organism: Bacillus sp. DB-2; assembly: GCF_003315125.1. Taxonomy (NCBI): domain Bacteria; kingdom Bacillati; phylum Bacillota; class Bacilli; order Caryophanales; family Bacillaceae; genus Bacillus; species Bacillus sp. DB-2. The sequence continues at coordinate 17,934 of NZ_QNRN01000003.1, forward strand.
GCTCGAAAGAGTATTAAAGGATATGAAATAGTTGCAGGTGAAAGAAGATATCGTGCTGCTAAAGAGGCCGGACTTGAGAAAGTGCCTGCTGTCGTAAGGCAATTAAATGAGCAGCAAATGATGGAATTTGCTTTGCTTGAAAACTTACAACGAGAAGATTTAAATCCTATGGAAGAGGCAATGGCATATCAGATGTTAATGAACGAGCTAAATGTAACACAAGAACAATTAGCAAAACGTCTTGGTAAAAGCAGGCCTTATATCGCAAATTATACTCGTTTGTTAAGCCTCCCTTCATTCGTTCAAGATATGATTGCAAACGGTCAACTTTCAATGGCTCATGGAAGAACCTTACTTACAATAAAAGATGAAGAACAGTTGAAATCTTTATTGAAGCGAATTGAAAAAGAAGGACTGAATGTTCGCCAATTGGAACAAATTGTCCAGGAAATTAATCAACGTGTTTCACGTGAAACACAACAAGTGAAAAAAGAAAGAAATATATTTTTTGTAGAGCGTGAAACGTTTTTAAGAGAAAAGTTTGGTACGGATGTAAAAATTAAAGAAACGAAAAAAGAAAAAGGTAAAATCGAAATTGAATTTTTTAATAAAGAAGATTTAAATCGAATTTTAGAATTATTATCAAAGGGAAATTAAAAAGCAAACCATCTTATTGTTTATAGATGGTTTGCTTTTTTTAATGCAGATAATTTTTGATCGGTTTCTTTTATACTTTGTGCAATTACATCGGCCATCTTCATGACTAAACTTAGTCTTGTATTTTGAAGTACGAAAAACTCCATGAAACCATTTAAATTTACGATGCCATGAATATGCAAATCACCAATTTCAGGTAATTTCTTATTCATCGCAGCTCCAGGTTTACTGGGGCCCTTTCCGGTAGTTATAGAACCGATACTTTGAGATTTTCCTAAACATGCATCAACAGCAATAATAAATGAAGTAGGATTTTCTTTCTGTATATTCTGAATTTTCTCTTCTAGATTTAGTGCATGTATTGGTTCGTCTAGTGTGCCGAATACTTGAAGGTTTTTGATTTCAATTTGTTCTAGTTTAGTACCAACTAATGGACCAAGTGCATCACCGGTGGAACGGTCTGTTCCGATACAAACGAGAATGAGTGGCATATTAGTCTTAATGGGAATATGGGAAAGTAAGAAATTACTGATTGTCTCAGAGGCTTCTAAGTCATGATGCATAACATTTTGAGTTTCTTTTTCAAAAAAAGGTAAGCGAAAACTTCTAATATTCATGAAGCACCCATCCTTTTAATAAATTTTCACAATATGTTATATGGTGTGTGAAATGGATAATTATAAGTGCAAACTTTTTACAAACTGTGAATGAAAACGGAAATAATAGTACTAGTATATATATATTCGTTTCATTTTATACCTGAATGGAAGTTAACAAATAGAATTAAAGTCATAAATTTTTTTCAGAAATCAGAGAGAGTTCTGATACAATAATAAGGATGACTAAAAAGAAAGTTTAGCTAGAGAGGTAGAGGGACATGGATTTAGCGTTGAAATGGTTTGAGTCCATTGATTGGACGAATATAGGTGTGAAGTCACTAAAAATAATCGTTATTTTAATACTTGGTGCAATCGTTGTGCGAGTTGCAAGGGCAATTGTACGAAATGCGTTTCGTATGGGAAGCCGTTCGCCGATTCAAATTTCAGAACGGCGTACAGTTACGGTAGCGAAGTTGCTTGAAAATATTGTGGCATACGTTGTTATGTTCATTATGTTAATTGCAATTTTAGGTGTGTTTGATATTAATGCGTCAGGTCTATTAGCCGGTGCTGGGGTAATTGGTTTAGCAGTCGGTTTTGGTGCACAAAGTTTAGTTAAAGATGTTATTACAGGATTATTTATTTTGTTAGAGGATCAATTTTCAGTAGGTGATTATGTAAGAATAGGTCAATTTGAAGGAACTGTTTTGGAAATTGGACTACGTACAACGAAGATGAAAAGCTGGACAGGTGAAATTCATATAATACCAAATGGTAGTATTGTACAAGTAACGAACTTTTCCGTTAGTAATAGTGTAGCATTTGTTGATGTATCTATTTCTTATGAAAGTGATATAGTACGAGCGGAGCAAGTTATTGAAGATTTATTAGTGGAACTACCAGAAAAATATGAGAAAATGGTAACAACACCTCAATTGCTAGGTGTTCAAACATTGGCAGCGTCTGAAGTTGTATTACGTGTTATTGCTGAAGTTGAGCCGATGCAGCATGCAGTTATTGCGAGGGCTCTTCGCAAAGAGATTAAAAATCGTCTTGATTTACATGGTATTGAAATTCCATACCCACGTATGGTTTTATATAGTCGCGAAGAATTAGTTAGTGAAAAAGCAATTTAATAGTGGGAGGGATTTAGAGAATGGAGCAAAAGCAATATAACTTGTACGATGTTGTGGAAATGAAGAAAGCCCATCCATGTGGTGAAAACCGCTGGAAGATTATTCGTATGGGAATGGATATCCGCGTTAAGTGCGAGGGGTGTGACCATTCGGTAATGATTCCTCGAAGAGAGTTTGATCGCAAGGTGAAAAAAATACTTGTGAAGCACGAAGAATAGTGAAAAAGCAACAGCTGCAGTAGACAGCCGTTGCTTTTTTTCATTTGGTGGAAACTTGTCATTTTTTTCGTTACTATCTATAATGATGAAAGATTGAGACATAGGAGTGAAAAATATGGGATTAACGGCTGGGATTGTTGGATTACCTAACGTAGGTAAGTCCACTTTATTTAATGCAATTACACAAGCAGGAGCAGAATCTGCGAACTATCCATTCTGTACAATCGATCCAAACGTAGGGATTGTAGAAGTACCAGATGAGCGTCTAAATAAATTAACGGAATTAGTAGAACCGAAAAAAACTGTTCCGACTGTATTTGAATTTACTGATATTGCAGGTATCGTAAAAGGTGCGAGTAAAGGTGAAGGGTTAGGAAATAAATTCTTATCTCACATTCGTCAAGTAGATGCAATTTGCCAAGTTGTTCGTTGTTTTGAAGATGAAAATATTACGCACGTTTCAGGAAAAGTAGATCCAATTGATGACATTGAAACAATTAACTTAGAACTAATCTTAGCGGATTTGGAATCTGTTGATAAGCGTATCGAACGAGTTGCGAAGTTAGCAAGACAAAAAGATAAAGAAGCTGTATATGAGCATGAAATTTTAGTTCGTTTAAAAGAAGCTTTTGAAGAGGGAAAACCAGCTCGTACTGTTGAATTTACAGAAGAGCAAATGAAGATTGTTAAAGGCCTTCATTTACTTACAACGAAAGAAATGCTATATGTAGCAAACGTAAGTGAAGATGATATTATGGATCCTTCTGACAATAAATATGTACAAATGGTAAAAGAATTTGCAGCAAATGAAAATTCTCAAGTAATCGTTGTATGTGCAAAAATCGAAGAAGAAATCGCTGAGCTAGACGAGGAAGAGAAAAAAGTATTCCTTGAAGAACTAGGCATTGAAGAATCTGGTTTAGATCAATTAATTCGTGCTGCATATGATTTATTAGGACTTGCTACTTACTTCACAGCTGGTGTGCAAGAAGTACGTGCATGGACGTTTAAACAAGGTATGAAAGCACCACAATGTGCTGGTGTAATTCATACAGACTTTGAGCGTGGATTTATTCGTGCGGAAACAGTTTCTTATGATGATTTAATGACAAACGGTTCTATGACAGCTGCAAAAGAAGCTGGAAAAGTACGTTTAGAAGGAAAAGAGTATATCGTAAAAGACGGAGATGTTATGCACTTCCGCTTTAACGTTTAATTTAATATTTCCTAGGAAAAATAAAGATATGAACTTGGCAAATATATTATATGTTTGCCAAGTTTTTTACGTATTGGTGAGTTGATTCATATAACTTACTATGATATAATCTAAACTCGTGAGTAATTACTATAAATTAATTGCTCCTTGCCCATTATGGGCCGTTTAGACCAAAAGGAGGTGAAAGTGTAATGAGAAAGTACGAAATTATGTACATCATTCGTCCTGGCGTTGAAGAAGAAGCTCAAAAAGCTTTAGTTGAACGTTTTGCAGGTGTTTTAACAAACAATGGTGCAGAAATCATTAACACGAAAGAGTGGGGTAAGCGTCGTTTAGCTTACGAAATCAACGACTTACGTGAAGGTTTCTACATGATCTTAAACGTGAACTCTAACTCAGAGGCGATTAACGAATTCGACCGTTTAGCTAAGATCAACGAAGATATCCTTCGTCATATCGTTGTTAAAGAAGAAGAAAAATAATTGATATATAAGGGAGAGTGGTTCGATTGATGAATCGTGTTATCCTCGTTGGTCGTTTAACTAAGGACCCTGACTTACGTTACACGCCCAATGGTGTTGCAGTAGCTACTTTTACGTTAGCTGTGAATCGCGCATTTGCGAATCAACAAGGTGAGCGTGAAGCTGACTTTATTAATTGTGTAATATGGCGTAAACAAGCAGAAAACGTGGCAAATTATTTGAAAAAAGGTAGCTTAGCAGGCGTAGACGGACGTCTTCAAACTCGTAATTACGATGGACAAGATGGTAAACGTGTATATGTAACAGAAGTTCTTGCGGAGAGCGTACAATTTTTAGAGCCGCGTAATGGCGGTGGGGAGCAACGTGGTTCATTCAATCAGCAACCATCAGGAGCTGGTTTCGGTAACCAAAGCTCTAACCCATTTGGTCAATCTAGTAATTCAGGTAACCAAGGTAATCAAGGTAACTCTGGATTTACGAAGAATGACGATCCATTTTCGAATGTTGGTCAACCGATTGACATTTCGGACGACGATTTACCATTTTAATGGTGTGAATCGGCTATTTTTAACAAAGAATGGAGGGAATAGACATGGCAGGACGCAAAGGTGGACGTGCGAAGCGTCGTAAGGTGTGTTTCTTCACATCTAACGGCATCACTCGCATTGACTATAAAGATGTTGATTTATTAAAACGTTTCGTTTCTGAGCGCGGTAAAATTTTACCTCGTCGTGTAACAGGAACAAGCGCGAAATACCAACGCAAACTTACAGTTGCAATTAAACGTGCTCGTCAAATGGCACTTTTACCATATGTTGGTGAATAATAGCGTATGAAATGCACAGTAGAGTCGGACTCTACTGTGCATTTTGCTATGCTTTTCTTTTTGAAAGAGAGGTTAGATGATGAAAAGTACGAAATTTATTACTGAGGGTGCAGCGTTATTGGCGATATATGCAATTTTATTGCTGATATCTATGTATGTTCCGATTTTAGGTACAGTTGCAACATTTGCGTTGCCGTTACCATTTATATTATTAACAGTAAGACATAAACTATCTAATGTATTCATGATTTTTGTAGCGGCGCTTTTTGTTACAGTTATCGTGAGTCAACCAATTAGTCTCATAAAGACAGTGATGTTTGGATTAATAGGTGTTGTATTAGGATATATGTATAAAAAAGGGAAAAAATCAGTGGAGATATTAATAGCTGGAACACTTGCATATTTAATTGGTATGATGCTCATTTATGTGGGGAGTATAAAGTTTTTTAACATAGATTTAATGAAGCAAATGCAAAATATGTTTAATGAAAGTATGGTGCAAAGTGAAAAGATAGCAAATGCTGCTGGTATGCCAGTTAGTAAGGAACAAAAAGAGTTGTTTGCACAAATGAACGATATATTACAAACGTTATTTCCAAGTATACTTGTGCTAATTTCTGTATGTTTTTCTTGGATCACAGTGCTAATATCAGGTAGTGTTTTGAGAAAATTAAAGTATGGCGTGACACCTTGGCCTAAATTTAAAGATATACAATTGCCAAAGAGTATTGTCTGGTATTACGTCATATTTATTTTGCTATCAACTTTCATAAAAGTTGAACCAACATCATATTTACATATGGTATTTTCTAATCTATATGTGATCTTTGCGTTGCTGCTCGTATTGCAAGGATTAACGTTTATCACCTTTTTAGCACACAAAAAAGGTTTTACGAAAGGTGTTCCTATTATTAGTTTTATCGTATGTATGTTTATTCCAATGCTGTTTCCTCTTGTGACAATCTTAGGTATAATTGATTTAGGGATTTCATTGCGTTCTAAAATGCAATGAAAAACAAAGGGATAAAACAGCATTTTTATGCTGTTTTAAGGTGTTTAATCTGTTTAACTAACTAGAAATTGAGTTGGTTTTACGTTATAGGAGTTGTATACATGCCTGAATTTTATAAGAAACAGTGGTTTTTATATCCTGTTTACGTATTGGCATTTTTTGTGTTGGTGCTAATCTCGATTCTCTGTTATTTTCACTTAATTATGGGGATAGCTGCCTTTTTTATTTTTAGCATCGTTTTCTTTTTAGTTATACGATTTGAACTTAACTTTCAAAGGAATTTTGAAAAACATACGACAGATATGATTACAAGGGTAAAGAAAGTGAGTAATGAAGCATTTAACCAAATGCCAATTGGTATTTTGTTATACAATAAGGATTATGGGATTGATTGGGCGAATCCTTATTTATCATCATGTTTGGGACAGCATGCATTAGCTGGTTGGCACCTTTACGATGTATCAGAAACATTACTCCTTTTTATTAAGGGGGAAACTTCTGACGATATAGTTTCTTTAAACAATCGAAAGTTTCGTGTTTTTGTAAGGAAAGAAGAAAAGCTAATCTATTTCTTTGATGTAACGGAACAAACAGAAATTGAAAAGATGTATGAAGATCAACGCACTGTTTTAGCTGTTATTTATTTAGATAACTATGATGAAGTTACACAAGGATTAGATGACCAATTACGTACGAATATAACAAGTCTTGTGACGTCACGTCTAAATGAATGGGCCGTTAAGTATGGTGCATATTTGAAACGTGCATCTTCAGAACGATTCTTCGTTGTACTAAATGAAAGTATTTTAGCGCAAATGGAGAAAGGGAAATTTAGTATTTTGGATCAAGTGCGTGAAGAAACATCAAAAAGGAATATACCACTTACATTAAGTGTTGGTGTTGGCTCAGGTGATTTACCTTTATCAGAGCTTGGAGCGATGGCTCAATCTGGTTTAGACCTTGCATTAGGACGAGGAGGAGACCAAGTAGCTATTAAACAAGCAACGGGTAAAGTTAAGTTTTACGGAGGTAAGACGAATCCGGTTGAAAAGCGTACTCGTGTACGTGCTAGGGTTATTTCGCATGCATTAAAGGATTTAGTATTAGAAAGCAGTAATGTCATTATAATGGGGCATAGAGCTCCTGATATGGATGCGATTGGTGCAGCGATTGGTATTTTAAAGGTAGCTCAATTAAACGAGCGCAAAGGATATATTGTATTAGATGAAAATGATTCTGATAAAGGAATCAAACGTTTGATGGATAAAGTGAAACAAAATGAAGAGTTATGGTCACATTTTATTACACCAGGGCAAGCGATGGAATTTGCAAATGATGATTCATTACTTGTTGTTGTTGACACGCATAAACCTTCAATGGTGATGGAGGAAAAACTGTTACACAAGATTGAAAATGTAGTAGTTATTGACCATCATCGCCGCGGGGAAGATTTCATTGAAGATCCATTACTTGTTTATATGGAGCCATACGCTTCTTCAACGGCAGAGCTTGTTACAGAATTACTTGAGTATCAACCGAAAAATTTAAAGATGACAATGTTAGAAGCAACGGCATTGTTAGCTGGTATTATTGTTGATACGAAAAGTTTTACATTCCGTACAGGCGCTCGTACATTTGATGCCGCTTCTTATTTACGCTCGCATGGCGCAGACACTGTACTTGTACAAGAACTTTTAAAAGAAGATATGGGTCAGTATTTACGAGTTGCAAAAGCCATTAAAAATGCGTACATTTATAAAAATGGAATTGCGATTGCTAAAGTTGATAGTGATGAATATTATGACCAAGTACTTATTGCACAATCAGCAGACACATTATTGACAATGACAGGTATCATTGCATCGTTTGTTATTGCAAAACGTGGAGAAAATTTCATTGGAATTAGTGGTAGATCTTTAGGTGAGTTGAATGTACAGCTAATTATGGAGAATTTAGGAGGTGGCGGGCACTTAACAAATGCAGCCACACAAATGAAAAATGTTACAGTAGATGAAGCGGAGGAGAAGCTTCGATTTGTTATTGATGACTATTTACAGGGAGGCACACAATCATGAAAGTAATTTTTCTAAAAGACGTAAAAGGTAAAGGTAAAAAAGGAGAAATAAAAAACGTACCAGACGGTTATGCAAATAATTTCTTACTAAAACAGGGGTTAGCTGCCGAAGCGACAAACAGCAGTATGAAAACTTTAGATGCTCAAAAGCGCAAAGAGGAAAAAGATGCAGCAGCAGAAGTTGAGAATGCAAAAGAGCTGAAAGAAACATTAGAGAAATTAACTGTAGAAGTAAAGGTGAAATCTGGAGAAGGTGGCCGCTTATTTGGTTCTATTACGAGTAAACAAATTGTAGATGTAATGCAAAAGTCACACAAGATTAAACTTGATAAACGTAAATTTGAAATGGATGATGCAATCCGTGCATTAGGTTATACAAACGTGACTGTGAAATTGCATCCGCAAGTAACAGCAACAGTAAAAGTTCATGTTAGTGAACAATAAAAATAAATTAAGCAAGGAGGATTGCGCATGAGTGATGTAATGGCTGATCGTACCCCTCCGCATAATATAGAAGCTGAGCAGGCAGTCTTAGGTGCCATATTAATTGATCAGGATGCGTTAACGTCAGCATCGGAACTATTGGTACCTGACTCATTTTATCGAACGAAACATCAAAAGATTTTTGAAGTCATGCTTGGGTTGTCTGATAAGGGAGAACCAATCGACTTAGTAATAATGACATCAGCGATGGCTGATCAAGGATTGCTAGAAGAAGTTGGTGGGGTTTCTTATCTAGCAGAGTTAGCAGAAGTTGTTCCAACAGCTGCTAACGTAGAATATTATGCACGCATCATCGCTGAAAAGGCACTTTTACGTCGTTTAATTCGAACGGCGACTCATATTGTATCGGATGGATACGAGCGAGAAGATGATGTGGATGGCCTTTTAAATGAGGCTGAGAAAAAAATATTAGAAGTATCTCACCAAACAAATGCCAAAGCATTCCAAAACATTAAAGATGTTCTTGTAGATGCTTATGATAAAATTGAACTTTTGCATAATCAAAAGGGTGAAGTTACCGGGATACCAACTGGATTTACTGAATTAGATAAGATGACCGCGGGTTTTCAGCGAAATGATTTAATCATCGTAGCAGCGCGTCCGTCGGTGGGGAAAACTGCATTTTCATTAAATATCGCACAAAACGTAGCGACGAAAACTGATGAAAATGTAGCGATTTTTAGTTTGGAGATGGGCTCTGATCAGCTTGTTATGCGTATGCTTTGTGCGGAAGGAAATATTGATGCGCAAAGACTTCGTACCGGTTCATTAACTTCTGATGATTGGGCGAAATTAACAATGGCGATGGGTAGCCTTTCTAATGCTGGTATATATATTGATGATACACCAGGGATTAAAGTAAATGAGATTCGAGCAAAATGTCGTAGATTAAAGCAAGAACAAGGTCTTGGGATGGTTTTGATTGACTATTTACAGCTTATTCAAGGAAGTGGGAAATCAGGAGAAAACCGTCAGCAGGAAGTATCTGAGATTTCTCGTACATTAAAAGGGATTGCACGTGAATTGCAAGTACCTGTTATCGCCTTGTCGCAGTTATCTCGTGGTGTAGAATCTCGTCAAGATAAACGTCCGATGATGTCTGACATTCGTGAATCAGGAAGTATCGAGCAGGATGCTGATATTGTAGCCTTCCTATATCGTGAAGATTACTATGATCGTGAAACAGAAAATAAAAATACAATTGAAATTATCATTGCAAAACAACGTAATGGTCCGGTAGGTTCAGTAGAGCTTGCGTTTGTTAAGGAATTTAATAAATTCGTCAACTTAGAACGCCGCTTTGAGGATGGACATGCACCGCACGCATAAAGGCAGTATAAAAAAGAAACGCATTTCTTATAATAAGATGTGTTTCTTTTTTTTTATATGAAAGATAGGGCTTTCATAAGGTGAATATGTAATTCTTACGAACGAAAACGTTTTTCCATAAAAAAATGTTCGCTTTTTGGTTGACTTCTCTTTCTGTTTTGGTACAATTATATTGTTTGAATAGATCGTTTGAAAATTGCGGAGGTGCTTTAATAATGTCTTCAGTAGTAGTTGTAGGAACACAATGGGGCGACGAAGGAAAAGGTAAAATCACTGATTTTCTTTCTGAGCATGCGGAAGTAGTTGCAAGATATCAAGGTGGAAATAACGCGGGACATACAATTGTTTTCGGCGGAGTTAAATATAAATTACACTTAATTCCATCTGGTATTTTCTATAAAGAGAAAATTTGTGTAATCGGAAACGGCTTAGTAGTAGATCCGAAAGCATTACTTGAAGAGTTAAAATACTTACACGATCGTGGTGTAAGTACTGATAATTTACGTGTAAGTAACCGTGCGCACGTTATTTTACCTTATCACTTAAAACAAGATGAGTTAGAAGAAGCGAGTAAAGGTGATAACAAGATCGGTACAACGAAAAAAGGTATCGGTCCTGCATATATGGATAAAGCTGCTCGTATTGGTATCCGTATGGCTGATCTTTTAGACCGTGAAGCATTTAAAGAGAAGCTTGAGCGCAATTTAGTGGAAAAAAATCGTTTATTTGAAAAAATGTACGATACAGAAGGTTTCAGCGTAGAAGAAATCTTTGAAGAGTACTTCGAATACGGACAACAAATCGCACAGTATGTATGCGATACATCTGTCGTATTAAATGATGCACTAGATAACAATCATCGTGTATTATTTGAAGGTGCACAAGGTGTTATGCTTGATATCGACCACGGTACGTATCCATTCGTTACATCTTCTAACCCAATTGCTGGTGGTGTAACAGTTGGAACTGGAGTTGGTCCTGCGAAAGTTACTCGCGTTGTAGGTGTATGTAAAGCATATACAAGCCGTGTAGGTGATGGTCCATTCCCTACGGAACTTAATGATGAAATCGGTCATCAAATTCGTGAAGTTGGTCGTGAATACGGAACAACAACTGGTCGTCCACGCCGTGTAGGTTGGTTCGATAGCGTTGTTGTAAGACATGCACGTCGTGTTAGTGGTTTAACAGACTTATCATTAAACTCTATCGATGTATTAACAGGTATCCCAACTCTTAAAATTTGTGTTGCTTACAAATACAATGGTGAAGTTATCGATGAAGTTCCAGCTAACTTAAACATTTTAGCGAAATGTGAGCCTGTATATGAAGAGCTTCCAGGTTGGACAGAAGATGTTACTGCTATGAAATCATTGGATGAACTTCCTGAAAATGCAAGAAAATACGTAGAGCGTGTTTCTGAATTAACAGGAATCCAATTATCTATGTTCTCGGTTGGACCAGATCGTAATCAAACGAATATCGTTCGTAATGTATACGAAGCTTAATTGATATAAAAAATTGATTTTTTTAAGAAAAAACTCATATTTTTATGAGTTTTTTCTTATTTTTTTATAAAAAATAAGAAAAGGTATTGCAAAAATGAAAGATAACATGTTATGATATGTCTTGTCGTCACGAAAATATGACGTTGGTGAGTATGAGCCATTAGCTCAGTTGGTAGAGCATCTGACTTTTAATCAGAGGGTCGAAGGTTCGAATCCTTCATGGCTCACCATTTTATTTTTCGTGGCCCGTTGGTCAAGTGGTTAAGACACCGCCCTTTCACGGCGGTAACACGGGTTCGAATCCCGTACGGGTCATGTTTTTTTATGTTCATTTTTGGTCCCGTGGTGTAGTGGTTAACATGCCTGCCTGTCACGCAGGAGATCGCCGGTTCGACCCCGGTCGGGACCGCCACTTTTGTTTATACCACCATTAGTGGTTTTATATATAGTTTTGGCTCGGTAGCTCAGTCGGTAGAGCAGAGGACTGAAAATCCTCGTGTCGGCGGTTCGATTCCGTCCCGAGCCACTCTCAGGATATTAAGTGGGCCCACTTAATATCCTTTTTATTTTGTCCAGTTTTACAAATGTGGGTAGTTATTTTACAATAGAATGAGGAGCCTCTAGCAGTTGAAGCTAGAGGTTTTTCTATAGATCGTATAGGATTCCGTGTAAAAGTGGATGATACATGAGTCTATGAGAATAGAGGAGAAATACTTAGACTAAGATTGTTGTCATATAGGAACATACTATAGAAACACCAATATGTTTGAGGATTATTGATCATATTTTTATAAGGAGGAAATAGACGATGATGGGAAAGAAAATTTTAGTAGTTGATGATGAAAAGCCAATTGCGGATATTTTGAAGTTCAACCTAGAAAAAGAAGGTTTTGAAATTGTAATGGCGCATGATGGTGATGAAGCGATTGAAAAAGCAAATGAAGAACAGCCAGATATGGTTTTATTAGATATTATGTTACCGGGAAAAGACGGTTTAGAGGTATGTCGTGAAATACGTAAAAGCTCAGAAATGCCAATTATTATGCTTACAGCAAAAGACTCTGAAATTGATAAAGTATTAGGGCTTGAGCTTGGGGCAGATGATTATGTAACGAAGCCATTTAGTACGAGGGAGTTACTTGCTCGTGTGAAAGCGAATTTACGTCGCCATCAGCAGGGTGGTGCTGCAGAGAAAGAAGAAAATACCGAAATGGTTATTGGACCAATCGTTATCAATTCGAACGCTTATAGTGTAACAAAGCGTGAAGAAAGCATTGAGCTTACACATCGTGAATTTGAATTACTACATTATTTAGCGAAGCATTTAGGTCAAGTAATGACTCGTGAACATTTATTACAAACAGTTTGGGGTTATGATTATTTTGGAGATGTACGTACAGTAGACGTAACAGTACGTCGTTTACGCGAAAAAATTGAAGATAATCCAAGTCATCCTACTTTAATTGTAACTAGACGTGGGGTAGGGTATTACTTGCGTGACCCAGAACAGGAATAGTATATGAAGAAAGTTGGTTTTTTTCAATCTATTCATTTAAAATTTGTGCTCATATATATGCTGTTAATATTAATAGCAATGCAAGTAATTGGTGTATATTTCGTCAGGGAATTAGAAAAAAGCCTTGTAAAAGGCTTTCAAGATTCCTTAACGCAGCAAACAAATCTACTTTCTTATAACCTGAAGCAAGAGTTTGTAAAAGAACGTCCTAAAACAGAATCAGTAGATAAAGCTATTAATGATTCGATTCAAAAATTCGCATCAGATCGTAAGAAAGATATTCAAGAAGTAAGTGTAATTGATTCTACTAAAAAATTAATGGCAATTTCAGACGGGTCTAAGCAAAATAAGGTAGGAAGAACGTCAGCAGATACAGCTGTACAACGTGTAATGGTACAAAAGAAACCAGAGTCAAAGATTGAGAAAGATGGAAATACAGGTCATCGAGTTCAAGTTATGATTACCCCTATTCTAAAAGAGCCAGGCGGAGAGGTACTTGGTGTCATTCATATCGTTGCATCTATGGAAGATGTGTACAAACAAATGAAGGACATCAACCAAATTTTCGCAACGGGGACAGTAATTGCTTTATTAGTAACAGCTGTACTTGGAATTTTATTGGCTCAAACAATTACGAGACCAATTTCAGATATGCGAAGACAAGCAATTGAAATGGCGAAAGGAAATTATTCGCGAAAAGTAAAGGTGCATAGTCACGATGAGATTGGACAATTAGCATTATCTTTTAACAATTTATCTAAAAAATTACAACAAGCTCGTTCCTCCACAGAAAGTGAAAGACGAAAATTATCATCCGTTTTATCACATATGACAGATGGAGTAATTGCTACTGATCGAAAAGGGGATATCATTTTATTAAATGATCCTGCGGAAAAGATGTTAAATGTTTCGCGCGAAACGGCGCTAGATCAATCAGTGTTAGAAGTGCTAGGAATACAAGAAGAATTTACACTGGATCATTTATATGAAGAGCCTGATTCAGTTTTATTAGATTTTAGTACGAGAAATGAACCATATATTTTACGTGCTAGTTTCTCTGTTATTCAAAAAGAAACAGGGAAGGCAAATGGTTTAATTGCTGTATTATATGATGTAACAGAGCAGGAGCGGATAGAACAAGAGCGCCGTGAGTTTGTTGCGAACGTATCTCATGAGTTAAGAACGCCGTTAACAACGATGCGCAGTTACTTAGAAGCACTTACTGATGGAGCATGGCAAGATCCCAATATTGCACCGCAATTTTTAACGGTTACACAAGAGGAAACGGAAAGAATGATCAGACTTGTAAATGCATTGTTACAACTATCTAAACTAGATAGTACAGAACATCGCTTAATGAAGGAATGGGTCGACTTTACTGATTTCTTTAATAACGTTATCGATCGTTTTGAAATGTCTAAAGAGCAAAATGTAAGCTTCAAACGATCTTTCTCTAAAAAATCTCGATTTATTGATATGGATACAGACAAAATTACACAAGTTTTATATAACATTATTTCCAATGCACTAAAATATTCGCCAGAAGGTGGTACAGTAACATATCGCCTACGTGACCGCGGGGAGTTATTAGAGATTAGTGTGAGTGATCAAGGAATGGGAATTCCGAAAGAAAATGTAGATAAAATATTTGAACGTTTTTATCGTGTAGATAAAGCGCGTTCGAGACAAATGGGTGGTACAGGTCTTGGGTTAGCTATTGCGAAAGAAATGATTGAGGCACATGGCGGCTCGGTTTGGGCGAAAAGTGAGGAAGGAAAAGGGACAACTATTTATTTCACATTGCCAATGGCGACAGATGAAGAGGACGATTGGGAATGAGTATGGAAAACTTTAAAACGATAGTTCTAATTAATTTGGTTGTCATTAGTCTATTTCTTACTTTTAACTTGTGGACATATGTTCCTGATTCTACTTCTATGCAAAATACAAAGTTCGTTCAAGGTAACGAAGAGATAAATACGATAAAGATTTCGGAGGTTGTTCGCCCATCCTCTGTCGTTATTCATAAAGAGAAAAATCATTATGTAAGCGAAAAGAAGGAAAATGTGGATTCGATCTATAAAATTCTTGAAAACGGAGAATTACATAATTTCGAGGAAATAACGGGGACAGTCCCTAAAGGTGATTTTCTGTCTTATGTACACGGAGAAGAAAAAATTGAATTTGTTTTTCCTACAAATATCCCGTTAGATACGATTAAAAATATGTTTAATATTAAAAATAAAAACATAGAAAGTAACAGAAGTTTTAATCGTATTATAATTGATCCTTCTAGAAGTAAGGACCAAGAAATTAAAGTTAGCTTTGTTTCCTATGATACTCCTCATAAAATATATCAAGCAACATTGAGTGGTGCTTATATAAAGGATATTATAAATGCTCAAAATCAACTTATAACAGTAGCAAGACCATATTTTGAGTATCAAATAAATGATACAAAAAAACTTTTTTTACCAGAGGGGATTACGGAATTAAGTAAGGCAGAGTATATTACAGCTAAACTAGAAGTGGATCCATTTAAAAATGCTTTATTTAGTGATCCACGTTATTTAAGTCCTATTTCTGAGAAAACAAAGGAAACATTTACAGATGGCATCCGTTCTATGGAAATTGATAAATCGGATGCAATGTTGAAATATAAAAATTCCGCTGTACATGGTGATAAATCTACGGATAATGCGGTAATTTTACAAAAAAGTTTTGACTTTGTAAGTGGGCATAGTGGATCCTTGAAGTCCTATCGTTTTGATTATATTAATGGGAGGAAAACTTCATTCCGTTTATATGAGGATGGTTTGCCTGTATTTAATGCAAATGGAATAGCGGAATTAAAACAAGTATGGGGTTCAGGTGAAATTATGCAGTATGAAAGACCCTTTTTTGAGTTCAGTATTACTTTGCCTAGTAAACAACAAACAACTTCTCTCGCATCAGGTCGTACAGTGATGACATCATTAGAGAATAATCCAGAAATTGATAAAAAATCAATTCAGGATGTTGGTATTGGTTATAAAATGTCATTGGAACCGTCCATCAGTGATGTGAGAATCGCTGTCTTACAGCCGATATGGTATGTAAAATGTGAAGAAGATGGTAAGCAACAAATATATGAATGGAGTGAGGGGGGACTAAATGGATTGGGATCGAATTAAAACAATATTTATTGTGACCTTTTTTGTTTTAGACCTCTTTCTTATCTTTCAGTTCATTCAAAAGCAAGATAGTAATCAATTAGAACTTGTGACGGAAACGAAAATCGATCAACAATTAAAAGCTGAAAAAATTACTATGGGAAATTTTCCTAAAGAGCCGAAAAAAGAGTCATTTATAATGGCGAAAAATAAGGGTTTCAAAGAAGAAGATGTGCAATCTTTAAAAAATCAGACAGCGCATGTGCAAGACGAATATCAAATAGAGGGTAAATTAAAAGAGCCTTTTTTAAATACAAAATCATTGTCAAAAGATAAGTATAATGAGTTTTTGAAAAATTATGTGCTGGATGGACAAAAATATGAGTTTGGCGCAATAAAGGACTCAAAAATTTACTTCTTTCAAAAGTATAAAGATAAACCAATCTTCTACAATAATCGTGCGATGATTGTTGTAGATTTAAATGAAAAAAATGAGCTTATTTCGTATACACAAACAATGTTAACGGATTTGAAGGAAATGGGCGAAAGCGAAAAGACGAAAGAGCAAGAAATTATTACTGCTCAAACAGCTTTAGAAAATATATATTTGAAAAATAAAATTGCAGAAAATACGCACGTGAAAGAGGCGCAGATTGGATATGCGACTCTTGCTGAGTCTTCTTCTAATATACAAGTGCTTGCTCCAACATGGAACTTAAAGACAGAACAAAAAAAGGATTTTTTTGTGAATGCAATTGAAGGACAAGTTATGGAATTAGGGGAAACTCAAGTGCCGGAAGAACATAATGGAGTGAGAAAGAATGAGCATGCATTTTAGTGTACTTGCAAGTGGAAGTACAGGGAATATGCTATATGTAGGAACAGATGAAAAAAAACTGCTTGTCGATGCAGGTTTAAGTGGTAAAGCTACAGAGGCGTTATTTAAACAGGCTGAACTGAATATAAATGACATATCAGGTATTCTTGTAACACATGAGCATAGTGATCACATTAAAGGATTAGGTGTATTGGCGCGTAAATATGATTTACCTGTTTATGCGAACGAGAAAACATGGAATGCAATGGAACATTTAGTAGGCAATATCCCAACTGATCAAAAATTCATTTTCTCAGTAGGAGACGTGAAAACATTTGGGGATATTGAAGTTGAATCATTTGGTGTTTCTCATGATGCGGCGGAACCGATGTTTTACGCTTTTCATAACAATAATAGAAAGTTAGCTCTTATTACAGATACGGGCTACGTAAGTGATCGTATGAAAGGTGTTATTAAGGGAGCAAATGCTTTCGTGTTTGAAAGCAATCATGATGTGGAAATGCTTCGTATGGGACGCTATCCATGGAGCATTAAGCGACGTATTTTAAGCGACGTTGGCCACGTTTGTAATGAGGACGCTGCATTAGCGATGGCTGATGTTATTACAGATGAGACAAAACACATTTATTTAGCGCATTTAAGCCTAGATAATAACA
Source organism: Bacillus sp. DB-2 (assembly GCF_003315125.1). Lineage (NCBI taxonomy): Bacteria > Bacillati > Bacillota > Bacilli > Caryophanales > Bacillaceae > Bacillus > Bacillus sp. DB-2. Next base: position 35,654 of record NZ_QNRN01000003.1, read on the forward strand.
TGAAAGAATTAGCGCGTATGTCTGTATCACAAGTATTAGAAGAAAAAGGTTTTGGGGTTGGAGAATCCTTTGAAATACATGATACGGATCAAAAAATGCCTACGAAAATTCAATACGTATAATTCTTCATTTTAGTAAACAATAAAGGTGAATATAGTTGTTTTCAGGAAGATAGGTGAACAAATATGTCCTTTATTGATGAAGAAAAATATCGTATTAAACGTGCAGGGAAAAAGAAACATAAAGGTATTGTCATTTCTAGCATAGCAGGGACAATTGTAGGGGCTTCATTATTTGCATTTGGAGCTCCTTTATTTTCAAATCATGCAGGTAAGCTTCCGCAAGCTGAAGCAAGTGAAAAAAATATGGCTGAAGCTCAAAGTGGAAATGTTCCTGTTAAACAGATTAGCTTTGTAGACGCTGTTGATCGTGCTTCAGAGGCTGTTGTTGGTGTTATTAATATTCAACGAGACGATTTTTCAGAGGCTGATTCGGAAGCTGGTACAGGATCTGGTGTGATTTATAAGAAAACAGATGGAAATGCGTATATTGTAACGAATAACCACGTTGTTGCTGGGGCGAATCGTATTGAAGTGAGCTTAAGTGACGGTAAGAAAATTCCAGGTAAAGTATTAGGAACCGATGTAGTCACTGATTTAGCGGTACTTGAAATAGATGCGAAGTATGTGAAGAAAGTGATTGAAATTGGCGACTCTAATACCGTTCGTAGAGGAGAACCAGTTATTGCGATTGGAAATCCACTTGGGCTACAATTTTCCGGAACTGTCACACAAGGTATTATTTCGGCTAATGAGCGTATTGTTCCTGTAGATTTAAATCAAGATGGACATTACGATTGGCAAGTAGAAGTATTGCAAACAGATGCGGCAATTAATCCAGGTAATAGTGGTGGAGCGCTTGTAAATGTAGCGGGACAATTAATAGGTATTAACTCAATGAAAATTGCAGCAAAAGAAGTAGAAGGAATTGGACTAGCTATTCCAGTTACGAGAGCTGTTCCTATTATGAATGAACTAGAAAAGTACGGTAAAGTAAAAAGACCTTATGTTGGGATTGAACTAAGGTCATTAAACGAGATTCCGAGTTACTATTGGTCAAAAACGTTACGATTACCAGATAACGTAAAAGAAGGAGTCTGCATTTTAGATGTGAAAAGTCCTTCGCCAGGTACGGATGCGGGTCTTAGAGAACATGATGTTATTGTGGCGGTAGATGGAAAAGCGGTGCACGATATTATTGGGTTCCGCACGGCCTTATATAATAAAAAAATTAATGATAAAATGACTCTTACGTTTTATCGTGGTACAAAACGAGCGACAACAACGGTGAAATTAGGCATTCAAAAGTATTAAAAACAGGAGGGCCTACCTCCTGTTTTCTATTGTAGAAAAGTGAGGTGAAGAATATGAATTTACCTTGTTGTTTAGAACATGTTGAATTAGCATTAGATATCATTGTGGATGAGTGTGAAGTCGCACCGGTTATTAACAATGTGGATAACTCTAAAGAAGAGAAAAAAACATGTGAATTTTGTCAAAATGAGGCGACATATGTTGTATCGAACACAGATTCTCACACAATATGTGGGTAACATTTGTGGATATGTGGATAAGTCCTGTGGATAACGTGTTTGTAAGGTGGGGAATAAATGTGAATATCTCGATTATTTCAATTGGGAAATTAAAAGAAAAGTACTTAAAACAAGGTATAGCAGAATACTTAAAACGATTATCTTCGTACGCAAAAGTAGAAGTAATTGAATTGCCAGATGAAAAGGCACCAGAAAATTTAAGTGCAGCAGAAATGTTAATTGTAAAAGAAAAAGAAGGCATACGTATACTGGATAAAATTTCTGATGATACGCACGTCATTGCGTTAGCAATAGAAGGAAAGCAAAAATCATCAGAAGAATTTGCGGTAAGTATAGATCGCCTTGCTACATATGGAAAGAGCAAGATCACATTTGTAATTGGTGGATCACTGGGGCTTAGTTCTGAAGTAATGAAGCGTTCAAACGAATCTCTTTCTTTCTCAAAGATGACATTACCACATCAATTAATGCGATTAGTATTGCTTGAGCAAGTGTATAGAGCGTTTCGGATTAATCGTGGTGAACCTTATCATAAATAAATTTTTCATTTGTATATAAAGAGTAAAAAAGACCATTGGACAAAAATCACCGATGGTCTTTTAAACATTAATAGATGGTATGTAGATTTCCTAAAATAAGTATGTTTCTATTTCTAAAAAAATATGCTGTAATATGAAGAGGGAAAAAGTATAAGTAGTCATAGAAGTGAGGAATTAAAGGTGAAGAAGTTTAAGAAGTTTTACTTGGAGATTACAAGCGTATGTAATCTTGCGTGCAGCTTTTGTCCGCCGACGGAAAGGCAGAAGCAATTCATTTCTGTAGAGGATTTTGCTAAAAGATTAGACCAAATTAAACCTCACACAGACTACATTTATTTGCACGTGAAGGGTGAGCCGTTGCTCCATCCGAAAATAGATCAACTATTAGATTTAAGCCATGAAAAAGGGTTTAAAGTTAATATTACAACGAACGGAACGTTAATTAATAAGAGAAGGCATAGACTGTTAAATAAGCCTGCGTTAAGACAAATGAATTTTTCACTGCACAGTTTTGATGGACACCCAGGTTCGCAAGATAAAGAGGGCTATGTAAGGAGTATACTTTCTTTCATTAGAGAGGCAACAAGTCAATCGGACTTAATCGTTTCACTAAGATTATGGAATTTAACTCAGGATAATAAAACAAATGCTGAAATCCAAAAAAATAGGGATTTATTATCTATAATTGAAAATGAGTTTGATCTATCTTATCAAATTGAAGAGAAGCTTACACCGGGAAAAGGTATAAAAATTGCGGAACGTGTCTTTATTAATCAAGACTATGAATTCCAGTGGCCGGCATTGCATGAAGAAGAGGATGATGGAAAAGGATTCTGTCATGGTCTTCGAAATCAGGCTGGAATCTTAGCGAACGGAACGGTTATTCCTTGTTGTCTAGATGGTGAGGGAATTATTAATCTTGGAAATATTAATAATGATTCATTCTCTAATATTATTGAAGGCGAAAGAGCGAACAATATTGTAGATGGATTTTCAAAAAGGGTTGCAGTAGAAGAACTGTGTAGAAAGTGCGGATACCGCAAAAGATTTGGAAAGTAAATATAGAATAAGCCCTCATAAAACGAGGGCTTATTTTTATTCTTGATAAGAACGCTCTAATTCATCAATTAAGGAACCGACGTAAGATACAGCTTTACGGATTGCATCTGGTTTTGACATGTCTACTCCAGCGTGTTTCATTAATTCGAGTGGTTTCATTGTACCGCCTGCACGGAGTACATCAAGCCATCGATCAACAGCAGGTTGTCCTTCTTCTTTAATCATTTGAGCTACAGCGGTAGAAGCAGTTAGTCCTGCAGAATATGTGTAAGAATATAAGCCCATATAATAGTGAGGTTGACGCATCCATGTTAAACCGGCGCCTTCATCAATTTCTACGGAATCTCCCCAGAATGTCGAAAGGACCTTCGTTTTTATTTCAGTTAAAGTTGTAGCTGTGAGTGCTTGCCCTTCTTCTGCTAGAGCGTATACTCTTCTTTGATATTCTCCCTCAAGTAGATGGGTAACGAAGTTGTGGTAATATGTGCCGAGTAGTTGCAGAATAACCCATCTGCGCATTCTCTTATCTTCAGTAGTCGCAAGTAAATGCTGGGCTAATAGTAATTCATTCATCGTTGATGGAGCTTCAACGAAGTACATAGATGGACGCACATTCATAATACGCTGATTTTTATTTGCTAAATAAAAATGACCAGCATGTCCAAATTCATGAGCTAATGTGAAACACCCGCGCATCGTACCCTGCCATGTAATTAAAATATAAGGGTGAGAACCGTATGGGCTAGAGCAGAAGGCACCTGTTGATTTTCCTACGTTATCTGCAAGGTCTACCCATCTTTCTTTGAAGCCCTTTTCGATAATGGAACTATATTCATTTCCTAATACTTTTAAAGAATCTTGAATGAGTTTGCCAGCTTCTTCGTAAGTGATTGTTGGATTAAATTCAGGATCTAACGGTGCATGTAAGTCACAGAAAAGCATTTGATCAAGCCCTAATACATTCTTTTTTAAATCTGCAAAACGGCGCATATGAGGCGCTAATTCGTTATAAATAATATCTAGTTGGTTGTTATACATTTCAAGTGGAACTTTTTGAGGCTCTAAAAGCATATGGGTAACGGACTCGTACTTGCGCAAACGAGAAAGCGCCACTTGTTTTTTTACCTCAGTAGCATATGTTGTTGCAACTGTATTTTTATATCGTTTCAATGTGGAAACAAATGATGAATATGCTTTTTTACGTATATATGCGCTTGGAGAAAATTCATATTTGCTTTCGAATAATGCAAACGATACAGGCAAATCATTTCCCTGTTCATCTTGTATAGAAGGGAAATCCATATCGGCTAATTTAGTCATGCCGTAAATTTTGTAGGGTGAACTATGAACTTCGCCGAGTGCAGCAAGAGCTTCTTCTGTTTCAGGAGAGAGTGTGTGCTGCCTCTTTTTGAGTATCTCTAGTAATGATTTACGGAAAGGTTCAAGTTTTATTTCCTCAGTTAAATATTTTTCAATTATTCCCTCCTCAAATGAGAGAATTTCGTTATGAATAAAGGATAGTGCGGTATGTACATTCGTTCCTAGAGCGGAAATTTTGGAAGAGTTCGCTTGAATAACTGAATCTGTACGATCAGCGGATTCTTTTAAATTTGCATATGCGCCGAGTTTTGTTAACTTCATTAAAAGCTCTTCTTCTAAAAGTAGGCAATTTAATAAGGTAGCGGGGCTAGTGTGTAATTGTCCTTTAAATGCATCAAGTTTTTTTATATCGTCTGTTAATACACGTAATGCAGTTTCCCACTCTTTATCAGATTCGTATAAATCAGAAAGGTCCCATGTCAATTCAGTAGAGACTTCCGCGCGAATAAGGCGTTCCTCAATTACATTTTTCATTTGTTACATCCCCCTTATTATAAGTATCTAAAAACATAATACTAGAAAATTCAGTGAAATGAAAATATTTTACATTTTTATACATGAAAAAGAAGGACAAGCATAAAAAATGCTTGTCCTTCTAGTTGAATTTATAAATTAATATACTTTGTCCCCGTTGAAAATAGAGTTTTTCACGACTACATAATCTACAGTACGAATTGCGTCTAATTTTGTTCCACCAGCGTAAGAGATAGAAGATTGAAGATCTTGTTCCATTTCGATTAAAGTGTCTTCTAAAGAACCTTTATGCTCAACGAACATTTTCTTACCTTCAACGTTTTTCTTCTCACCTTTTTGGAATTCAGAAGCTGAACCGAAGTACTCTTTATAAAGTTTGCCATCTTTTTCGATTGTTTCCCCTGGAGACTCTTCATGACCTGCGAATAGAGAACCGACCATAACCATAGTTGCTCCAAATCGAATTGATTTAGCTACGTCGCCATGTGTACGAATACCACCGTCAGCGATAATTGGCTTACTTGCAGCTTTTGCACACCAGCGAAGTGCAGCTAGCTGCCAACCACCAGTTCCAAAGCCTGTTTTAATTTTAGTAATACAAACTTTACCAGGTCCAATGCCAACTTTTGTTGCATCAGCACCAGCGTTTTCTAATTCTCTTACCGCTTCTGGAGTTCCAACGTTTCCAGCGATAACGAAGCTTTCTGGTAAATGTTTTTTAATATGTTGAATCATGTTGATCACAGCGTTAGAGTGACCATGTGCGATATCGATTGTAATGTATTCGGGTGAAAGTTGCTCAGCAGCTAATTGTTGTACGAATTCGTACTCGTCTTCTTTAACACCAACGCTGATTGAAGCAATTAATCCACGTGATTGCATATCTCTAATGAATGAAATTCGTTTCTCTGGTTGGAAACGATGCATGATATAGAAGTAATTATTTTCAGCTAAATAAGTTGCGATTCTTTCATCAATAATCGTTTGCATATTTGCAGGTACGACAGGTAATTTAAATTTATGTTTTCCTAAAGTGACAGTTGTATCACATTCAGATCGGCTATTTACAATGCATTTTGCAGGAATTAATTGAATATCTTCATAGTCAAATACGTTTTCCATCATTTACACCCCTAAAATACGAATATTTTATTTTTATTGATTGAAAATGTTCGTCCATAGGATAATTTACATCATTTTCAGTAAGAAGTCAAAGATTTTCTTAACATTTTTTTAAAAAGAAGCCAATATGTTTTAAAAATAACGTTAAAAACGAATTTAAATAGATTTCTTATGAATAATGTTCGTTTATAAAAAAGTAAGGAAAGTTGCGATAATTGCATAAGATTGTATGTATGCTTCTTATTTTGAGCGAGGGGGCTGGGGAAATACTATGAAAAAGTTAATACTAATAATAGGAATAACTTTGTTGGTTACTGCCGGATGTAGCAATAATGATGCATTTGATAAGGCAGAGAAACAAGGAGATTTAGCATTGGAAAATAAAGAATACGATAGAGCAGTTGCATCTTTTGAATTAGCATTAAAAGAAAAGAAGGATGATCGGGAAATCAGGCTGAAGGTGAATCAAACAAATAAAATGATTGAAGCAGTACAGGAAAGTAATATAGACCGAGCAATTTCGTTATTGAGGGAAATTGAAAATGATGCTGCTAGTTCAGTTATATTAGCCAGACAAGCAAAAGAAAAACGAGAAGTTTTAGCTAATCAAAAAGATGAGGAAGAAAAATATAAGCAAATGCTAGTTAAAGTAGAGGAGTTGAAAAACGAGCAGAAGTTTGCGGATGTAAAAGAGCAACTTAACGTAATTATTAGGGAAACGAAAGGGAAAGAACAGTTTAAAATATATTATCAAAATGCGAATGAACAAATTATACAGAGTGTGCCGAGGGCAGTAGATGTAGATAAAACAAAAGATGAGAACCGTAAGGAAGAAAAAGTAATAGAAGAGAAGCCGAAGAAAGAAAGTGTTATTACCGGTCAGAAGGCAGAATATATTACTAAACTAAATAGTATTGAGGAGAGTTTGAAAAAGCTCGATTACTTATATGAGAACGGAATTACAACTGAAATGAAAGAAGGGGAAGTTAAAAGATACGATGCATGGGATCAAGCTTTAAATGAGATTTATGCTGTTTTGAAAAAGCAACTTTCTACAAGTGAAATGAACACTTTGAGAGAGAAACAGCGTGAATGGATTACGTATCGAGATCGCAAGGCGGAAGAAGCTTGGAATGAATCTGGGCGGGGAACATTATCAGGGATAGCAACTATTTCATCGAATGCAAATAGTACGAGGGAAAGATGTTATCAGTTAGTTGAGCAATATATGGAATAATATTTTTAACAAGTTTTTAAAATATAAGATCCTTTTGTTTAGTCAGGCGAATCACGAATGATTCGCCTTTTTATGTGAGCTTTCAAGTATAATGAATAAGGTCATAATAAGGTATATGATGATTCATTGATAGGAAAAGCGAAAAAAGAAAATAATACAGAATAAAAAGAGGTTAACATATGAGTAAAAAAAGTTTTGCTGATTATGCATTAAGTAAAGAAATTGTAAGAGCACTTACTGGTTTAGGATATGAACATCCAACGGAAGTGCAAGGAGAGGTTATTCCAGTTGCCTTGCAAAAGAAAGACCTTGTCGTGAAATCACAGACTGGAAGTGGAAAAACCGCTTCATTTGGCATACCACTTTGTGAAATGGTGGAGTGGGAAGAGAATAAGCCACAAGCTTTAGTTTTAACACCGACGAGAGAGCTTGCGGTGCAAGTAAAAGAAGATATTACGAATATAGGTCGTTTCAAAAGAATTAAGGCCGCTGCAGTTTATGGCAAATCTCCATTTGCACGTCAAAAATTAGAGTTAAAGCAAAAAACACATATTGTAGTTGGGACTCCTGGCCGTGTGTTAGATCATATTGAAAAAGGTACCCTTTCTTTAGAGTGTTTGAAGTATTTAGTTATTGATGAAGCGGATGAAATGCTGAATATGGGTTTTATCGATCAAGTAGAGGCAATTATTGACGAATTACCTAAAAAACGAATGACAATGCTATTTTCAGCAACACTTCCAAAAGATGTTGAAAAGTTATCTCGTACGTATATGGATTCGCCAACGCATATTGAAATTAAGGCTACCGGGATTACAACAGATAAAATTGAACATATACTTTTTGAGATGAGAGAAGAGGAGAAGCTTTCACTTCTTAAAGATGTAACAACGATTGAGAATCCAGATAGTTGTATTATTTTTTGCCGTACGCAAGAAAATGTAGATCACGTATTTCAACAGTTAAAGCGGGTTAACTATCCTTGTGACAAAATACATGGTGGTATGGTACAAGAAGATCGTTTTGAAGTTATGGACGATTTTAGAAAAGGAAAGTTCCGTTATTTAGTAGCGACAGACGTAGCTGCTAGAGGAATTGATATTGATAATATTACACATGTTATTAACTATGATATTCCATTAGAAAAAGAAAGTTATGTACATCGTACGGGAAGAACGGGACGAGCTGGTAATAACGGGAAAGCTATTACATTCATGACGCCGTATGAAAATAGATTTTTAGAAGAGATTGAGGAGTACATTGGCTTTGAAATTCCAAAGGCACTTGCACCTTCAAAAGAAGAAGTTATGAAAGGTAAAGCAGTATTTGAGGAAAAGATACATGCTAAACCAATTATAAAGAAAGATAAAAATGCAGGCCTAAACAAAGGAATTATGAAATTGTACTTTAATGGCGGGAAGAAAAAGAAAATTAGGGCGGTAGATTTCGTCGGTACAATTGCTAAAATTAAAGGTGTTACAGCAGAAGATATAGGTATTATTACAATACAAGACAATGTTTCTTACGTTGAAATATTAAATGGAAAAGGACCACTTGTTTTAAAAATTATGAAAAACACAACGATTAAAGGGAAACAATTAAAGGTTCATGAAGCAATTAAGTAAACAAAAAAACTATCCACCTCTAACAGGTGGATAGTTTTTTTGTTTAAGTTTCTTTGAGGTCATCAACTAGTTTCTCTGCTAAACGTCTATACATATTACTCATAGTCACGAAGGATGTTAGTAATAAAAACTTTTCTAGCTTTGGATCTTCTAAGGAAGAAACCTCGTTTACTTCCTTAACACGGTTATTCACATCTTGCTTAAAGCTTTCCACATTGGTGTCAGTAAGAGAAAGGTAATCTTTATATAGAGTGTTTAATTCGAATGTATCATCGTTTATTAACGGTGCATTTATATTTTCTAAGGAGCTTTTTATATCATTAATGGAAAGAGCTCCTTTTAATTGATAAATTAAGCTGATTAAAATCATATGTTCTTTTGAATACTTTTTATTTTTGATAGGGATGAATAATTTCCCTTTTGCGTAATTGTTAATCATTGTTTTTGTTAATACTTTTTCATCATTAGTTCTCGTTGTATCCGCATAAGTATTCTCAAATAGTTGGACAACTTGGTCTACATATAAGTCGACATTTGGGATATCCTCAAGTTTAATACTTTTTTCTAAATGTAATGATTCAAGTAATTTATTTATATTTTCCACGTAGAACCCCTCACTTTTATAACTTAGTGGAACTTAATGTTTAGTATATCTTTAAATATGGTATTACGAAACAAATGAATTGTAAATGTTGACCCGCACGGAAAATGTGTATATAATTACATGTAGTTATTAAAACTACATGTAATTATATGAGGGGTGTTTATATGAATGTTTATGTAAGAGAACCAGTTAATGCATTTACTCACTTAGGAGGAGCTGTATTATCATTTATTGCATTATTAGCTATGCTTGTGAAAGTTTCTGTTAAGATGCCATCTGTTGCTGCAATTACAGCTGTTATTTTATTCGGTATCGGGATGATGGTCCTTTATATGGCATCAGCTGTGTATCATAGTGTCGTAGCTAGTGAACGTGTTATTTATTTCTTTAGGAAGCTAGATCATTCTATGATTTTCATATTAATTGCAGGTACATATGCACCCTTTTGTTTAATTACATTAAATTCGGCAAATGGTTTACTATTATTCTGTTTAGTTTATGCAACGGCAATTTGTGGTATTGTTTTTAAAATGTTTTGGTTTAATTGTCCAAGATGGTTATCGACAGCAATTTATCTTCTGATGGGTTGGCTAATTGTTCTATTCTTTGCACCGCTAGCTGAGAATCTAAGTACAGGAGGTATTATTTTCTTAGTACTTGGAGGCATTTTTTATACAATTGGTGGGTTTATTTACGGTGCGAAGCCAAAATGGTTGGAGTTTAAATATATGGGACACCATGAAATTTTTCATGTTTTTGTATTGTTAGGTAGTCTTGCACATTTTCTAAGTGTATATTGTTACGTAATTTAATCAAAAAACGCCACGCGATGTCTGTTATGTGGCGTTTTTTTTATTACCTGATTTGAATCGTGTATTGTACAAAAAATCATGGGATAAAATGTAAGTTTCTGTGTTCGCATAATAAACATATGGTAAGAAATATGTGATATACTTTGAGAAGTTTATAATGAATGAAATATGGAGGACTATAATTATGGCAATACTTGTAACAGGTGGAGCAGGATATATTGGTAGTCATACATGCGTAGAATTACTAAAAAACGGTTACGAAATTATAGTAGTAGATAATCTTTCGAATAGCTCAGTAGAGTCTATAAATCGAGTGACAGAGATAACAGGAAAACAGTTTAAATTTTATAAAGAAGATATTTTAAATCGAGAAGCACTTGATACGATTTTTGAAGAAAATACAATTGAAGCTGTTATTCACTTTGCAGGCTTTAAGGCTGTAGGGGAATCAGTAGAAATTCCGTTAACGTATTATCATAACAACATTACGAGCACACTAGTGCTGTGTGAAGTGATGCAGAAGCATGATGTGAAGAAGATGATCTTCAGTTCATCTGCAACAGTGTATGGTATTCCAGAAACATCACCAATTACGGAGGAGTTTCCATTAAGTGCAACGAATCCATATGGTCAAACGAAATTAATGATTGAACAAATTATGCGTGACGTAGCATTTGCGGATGCAGGATGGAGTATTGCATTACTTCGTTATTTCAACCCATTTGGTGCACATGAAAGTGGACGCATTGGAGAAGATCCAAACGGAATTCCAAATAACTTAATGCCATATGTAACACAAGTAGCAGTAGGGAAGTTAAAGGAATTAAGTGTATTTGGAAATGACTATCCAACAAAAGATGGCACGGGTGTCCGTGATTATATTCATGTTGTAGACTTAGCAAATGGCCATGTAAAGGCGCTTGAAAAGGTACTTGGCACTACTGGGATAGAGGCATACAATCTCGGTACAGGTACTGGTTATAGTGTATTAGAAATGGTTGAAGCATTTGAAAAAGTTTCAGGCAAGGAAGTTCCTTATAAAATTACGGAACGTCGTCCTGGTGATGTGGCAGTATGTTTTGCAGATGCATCGAAAGCGAAGCGTGAATTAGGATGGGAAGCAAAACGTGGATTAGAAGAAATGTGTGCAGACTCTTGGAGATGGCAATCAAATAACAAAAATGGCTATCTAGAAGTTTAATAAACAGATAAAAAAATGACCTTTTGCGGGAGCAAAAGGTCATTTTTATTTATTTATTTCCATTAAGTTTATTAGCAAATTTAGTAAAGAAAGTTCGCCTTTTTATAGGAGTATTTGACTGACAAAACGTATAGTAATCAATATCTTTAATGTAAGTAAAGAGTCTAGAAATAGCATATAAGAATGTAATAGAAGATCCGAGTGCAAAACTAATACCGTAACCATTAAATCCAAATGGAAGTAGAAGAAGACTTAATAACAGGTTTGCAAAAAAGAACAGGGCTGATGTTCGAAATGCTCCTTTACGATCTTCAAAATATAAGAGTAGTAATGTGATAACAAGGACCATCCCGTTTGCATAAGCACCAATTATAGTCAGCTGCAAAATAGAGTATTCAAGTGTTACGTTCCCAGATTGTGAACTAAACATCCATATTATAAAAATAATAAGTAAAGAAAAAATACCTTGATTACGAAGTATTCGTTCCATTTCTTGCTTTAGGACAAAGTTCATTGATTCTTTTAATTGTAAAATTGTATTTAATGTCGCCCCATTGTTAACTGAACCGAAGAACTTCTTATACCGTTCATAAAACCTTGTTTCAATGGATACTACGAAGAAAATATAGGTTGGGATAATGCTTAAATAGGCCCAGAAAACAGATGTATCATAAATTTGATGATAAATAAACGTGTTTTCAATATTTCCTCGCCCTTCTCCGAACCAAATAACAAAGTTACATACCCAAATGCCAATATTGTAAAGTAAGCTTGACCAAAATAGTTCTGGATATTTATCTAAATAAGAAAGAAAGGTAAATTGTTCAGTAGCATCACTATTTGGAAACATTCGTACAATAACTATACTTAACCACACTAATGTAATGAAAGTCCCGATTGTAAAAGAAATTAAAAGTAATAGGGCCAATCCGTGTTCTATTCCAAGTGTTGGATGCCAGTAAGCAATAAGCGCAATTCCAGATAAGGAGAAAATGGAACCAATTAAAAATGCAAGAGCGATGGATTGATAATCTTTAGCTGCTGTTAAATAAATGGATTGAATCCAAATGATGTTTAAAGCTAAAAATAAAAATAGCATCACGATTTTATAATACAAGGCTAATGGTGTAAAAATTGCAAACAAAATCCATAAGATAATAGCTAAAAAAAGTGTGATTTTCGTCATTCCTAAAAAGGAAGAAAATACTTTATCAGCTTTTTGCTCGTATAAAAGGTCGGCCACATATCTAGTTACGATGAGCTGTAAGGCACCATATATGATTTGAGAAAAAATGAAGCAGTATGAAATTGAAATTGTAAAAAGGCGCTGTTCCTCAATTGAAATAGAATGGAACAAACTTAAAATGTATCGAATAGCTGTTACTGCTAAAATAACGACTAACCAAGGACCAGCTGTAACAAATAATGAAAATCCGTACGCTTTTATTCTGGAAGAATAGTAGTCTTCTTGGAATAATTTTTGTAAACGAAATCCTATCCCTGCCATGTTTTTTTACCTCTTTCTAAGTAAAGCTTACGATAACTATCAACGACACCTGATAATTGATAGTGCGCTTCAATACGATTGCGCCCGTTATCCCCAAATTTTTGAATGGATTCAGGGTGACGATAATACCACTCTAAATGAATGGCAACTTGTTCAGGAGATACAGGTGGTACAACAAATCCACATTGTCCGTAAGGATCTTCATCTTGTCCGTAAATTAATTCCTTACAAGAGCCGACATCTGTAACAACCCATGGTAATCCTGCTGCCATTCCTTCTAACATAGCTAATGGTTGTCCTTCAGATATACTTGTTAATACGAGAATATCTGTTTGTTTTAAGTAATCTTTAATATTTACTTTGCCGGTCATTATTACATGCTCTTCTAATCCTAATTGTTGAATTAAATCACGACATTCCTGAGCATATTCTGCTTCTTCTGTATCAGGACCTAGTAAGTAAAATATAAATGGAATATCTTTTTCTAATAATAATTTAGCTGCATAAATCATTGTTTTTACATCTTTAATTGGCACAACTCGTATAATAGCGGAAATGATGAGTTTATCCGAATTGTATTTTGGCTTACGTAACCCTTTATAGTCAGATAAAGTAACGCCATTTGGAACGATTTTTAGTTTATGGGCCGGAGCACCTAATTCTTTTTGATATGCACTATTTCGGCCGAACAACGTAATTACATCAGCGGCTTGTTCATATGCTTGATGAGACAAGTGATGAAAGAAAGAAACCCATCTTTTTTTATATTCAATTGGTATCCAAGTAGATTGTAGTATTTCTTCTTCACGCTCCCGAGAATAAATACCGTGTTCAGTTAGAATAAATGGTATATCGGACTTGGCACTAATTGCAGCACCAAGCAATCCACCATACCCTGTCGATACAGAATGAATAAGATCTAATTCAGGAAAATCAATTTGTAAAATTTGAATGATTGGTGTGAACATAGATCTCCACATCCAAAAGTAATTTAAGAAGGATCCACTACTTTCTTCATATAAATAGCTTTCTTTAACAATTGCATAAAACTCACGGCTTTCGAAGAAGGAATGGAGTGTTCCTAGCTTTTGTTTATTCCCTAATATTTGTAATGCTGTTGTATCGTTGGCTTGAAATGTAAACCATTTTTGAAGTGTCTGTACTTCTTGTTTAGTTAAATTAGTTTTTATATGTTTTGCTTCATTTTCTGATTGCAAAGGAATCAGAATGATGTTTTTTACATTGCTTGGAATTTCATATTGATATTCATCTTCTGTTTTTACTTGAGGGACTATCGCGAAAATCGTAAATTCATGTTCTTTAAACTGCTGGATAATCATTTGAACCCAGCTTGCTACCCCTCCGCTTACAAAGGGATAGCTGCCTTCAACGACCAAACCTATTCTCATCTGTTATGCTCCTTTAATTGGAATCGTAGCGCTGGCTTTCGTTAACGTAACGCTATAAATTTGGGAATCAAGCTTTTTAACTGTACCGTAAGAGAATGAGCCAGGTTGTATCTTCTTACCTTCTTCTACACGTATAATTGTTGAAGTATGGTTTGGTAACCCTTTATATGCAATGTGAACAGCATCATCTTCATAAGAAACATCTAGGTCACCAGTTTGATAAATTTTCATAGAAGCAGTTGCTTCACTTTGGGTCATACTTTTTATATAAGGATATCTTTCTCGTATTTCTTTAATTGTCTTTTTATAAGCTTTAAATAATTCTTCCCATGTTAAATTACCTGAGCGTTTTTCATCAAGGATATCATCTGGATGGACGAAATGTGAGATAACCCCTAAATTTGCGGTAACATCAGTTAAGATAAATTGCTCTTCATCTGTGATAGCATAGCCGCTTGTAATGCGCGGGAAGTGATAAATGTTTTTATTATGTTCATCTGGTCCAAATTCTTGAATTAAACTACCGTTACTTTTACTTCCCACATATAGAGAAGCAACTGTTTCCATAGTTGGAACTGCGTCGTTTAATGCACTTAATCCAGCTGTATTTATAATATTGGATGGTGGTACATAGGTTTTTAATTTTTCGTTTGGAAAGAAGTTATACACGAGTTTTTGCAGAGCATCTAAGGAGCTCTCCATATCCTCTTTTGAATTCCATGGAACATATTCAAGTGCTTTATCTACTGGATCTGGTGGTAATAATAAAGGTTGATGGTTATAGCCATGAATGCCTATTTCCCCGCCGTGACTTAGTAATTCTCTCCCAAATAATAAATAGGTATTTCTATTTTTACCTGTGAAATCTTCAAAGGGTGGCGTTACTTTATTTTGGTACGTCCCAATGGCAACACCCGTATATTTAATATCAAGATCTTCAGAGATATCCTTCATATTTTTCCACCAATGTTTTTTATAAAATTCTTCAACAGAAATTTTTTCTTTCGTTAAGTTTTTTAGTTCTCCACTTGGAATCGGAGATGGGAAGTCATCGATATACATAATCTCCGCTCCAAGTTGTGCTGAAGCGAAAGTCGGGAAAATAGTACCCAGTGATTGAACGAACATACCTCTACCTAATTTATCGTTCAATGCTGTTGTATTCCAATATAAGACTTTTCCTTCACCGTAGTCATTGGTCCAAAGGATGGGAGTATCTTCCGCTGTAATCCAAGTATTAGTTGTATTCTCATCTAGCGTAATATTCATTGAGCTATGAGTAAACAATGGAGAAGAACTTGAGAGATCTGGATAACCAGGGAATAAAACTTCTTCAAAGGTTAATCCTTTCGCATCTTTGAAACCTTCTTTTTGGGTAATACCAAATAATGTGTTCCAGGAAGGATCTGAATCAAGTCGGTTTGCGATAATAATTCTTCCGCCCATTTGTACAAAATTTTGAATATCAGCTTGTGGAAGTTGCTCCATTATTTCACCTGTAATAATAATCCCTGTATAGGGAGAGGGTGTAAGTCCCTTAATTTCATTAGCTGTAATATCTTTATAGTGTAGGTGTGCGTAATCCATTGCCTTCTTCGTATTAAATTCGACTTGTTGCCCTAATGTATTATCCGTTTTTAAAACGTATAATTGCATTTTTTGTCCATTTTGAGCTACATCTTTTGCTTTGAGTGTTTTAACAGTAGCTGTTTCTTTAGTTTTAGGAACAGAAAACTTTTGATAAAAATTTTCTGTTCGATATATAAGGATGGATAAAATTAAGAGAAATAAAATGATACTAATAATCCCGATATATATATTAATCCCCTTTTTCAATGTGTGCGCCTCCAAACTGCCTTACAAATAATTGATATTTACGCGGTAGTATATGAACTCTTTTTGCATCCGTTAGATTATTGATTAAGTTATAGAGCTCGTCCCATAACTGTTGCTCATAATATATTTCAAGTAAACCAACGTAACCGTAATATGATTCAGGATAGAAATGAATAAGCTTTAAAAATTGTTCTTCAGACTTTGCATATTGTTTTGTGTGTAGAAACAGATTTCCAAGATGGAAAGGGTAAAGAGGTTCGTTAGGGAATAGTTCTACACCTTGTGTAATAAAATTCATAAATTTAGCGATTATTTTTTCTTTTTGCTGATTAGAAAGAAGACCACTGTTTATATATCTTAAATAGTTAGAAACCAATTCTTTTGCAATTTCATTTTGTGGATTTTGTAGAAATTGCTTATTTAAGTATTCGATTTGTTTTTCGTACCGTTCATTTAGTAAATTAATAGTAGTTGCTGCGTAATGCACAGTTTCAGGATCTTTATGGTGAATGGCTTCTTTCAATAAGCCTCCTTCATTAGCAATAGAGGAGGAGCTTAACTGTACAATGAGTTGTTTATGTAATTCAGGCTTATCTAGTTCTAATCCAGAAGAAAATGAAATTAAGTCCATATCTTGTTTTGCTGATTCCAAAATATCTTCGTAATTATCAACGTGAAAGGCAACATAATCAGAGTATTGCTGTAACCACTCGGTTTTGGAGCGTCTTATATTAAGTAATAACATGATTGCTGATACAATAAGTCCGATAAGTGGGAAAAGAAGAGATAGAATCAAGCAAAATTCAATAATTCCTTTTTTATCTTTAGTAATCAAACTTTTCGTAAATCGAAATAAAAGAAAAACCGAAATAACATAAATAAAATAAAGAAGGAGTAAAATCATTAGACTATCACTCCTTTAGAAGAAAGAGCGTTTTGTATACGAGTTTGAACTTGTATATAAAACTGTTCTTCAGTGCCAGGTAATAAAATCATGATTTTCTGCTCGGTTGTACTATAACCGAATATATCGATATCTCGCAAGTGGTCTTTTAAAATAGAATTTATCATTCCTAAAGAATCTTGTGGAGCATTGAACTCAAAATAGGAATATGGATAAGATAATGTTTCGTACCGTTTCTTTTCTATTTTTAGTAAATGTTCAAATTCATCTTCATAATAAATGCTTGTTTTAGGGAATGTGCGATCCTCTTGACTGGATAGCCAAAGATTAGAAGCGTTTTGTAAACGATCACCCATCCAGCGTAAATACCATGTGAAAAGTTCGAATTGCTCAGAAGTTACTTTTGAAAACTCGATTTCGTCTAATATAATGACGTATTGTACATCATCTTGGAATAGGACGGGACCAACTAAAAGTGGAGCGTCTTGAAAATCCTCATCTGTACGGAAAAAAGGTCGATTATGCGCTAGCGCATTTTTGATGACTAAGGAAGCGTTTTTAACGAAAATAGATTGGGATAATGTATTTTTACCAGTTTCAGCTCTTAATTTAATACGAAGCGATTGTTTATTGTTATCAACGTGATAGATACCAATTTTTTTTGCTCCAAAATACATTTTTAATACATTCATTCCTTCATCGAGTACAATTTCAGGATGTGTATGATTTAAAGCTTTAAACATATGATACATTTTAGATAAGTGGTTATTTGATTCAAGTACACGAGAACGTAGTGTAATACGTGTTTCATCCAATTGTTTCACGACATATTTTAATTCTTTATTTTCAGCCTTCAGCTCATTATTTATCATATGTACATCTTCATAACGTTCTTTTTGTGCAGTGCTCATCAGTCCACAGCATAAACTAATAACAAGTAAGAAAATCCAACTTATCCAGTAATCTAATGAATAAAAGTACAACAATACATCATTTTCTTTATATATACCGCTTACAAAAATATAAATCATTGCTTCCAAAAAGGCGAAAATGGCAATAGATATGCCATATCGGCTAGAGATAATTAATGTAATAAATAAGAGTAAGAAGTATTCATACGTTGGTGTAAGAAAATCAGTTAGTATTGATAGAAAAAATAGTGCAATAAAGAGAATCGTAGGTTCAATCATCTTTTGGAATATATTAGATTGTCTATAGTGCATAAAAAAATCCCTTCTTTCGTTTGCAAATTTAATTTTGAGGAATAGTACACTGAAATAAAATACATAATTTAAAAGAATTATTTTAAGATATATAATATATAAAGCCCAAATCATTTTATCAACAGAGATGTAGTAAATTCAAGTGAAATAAATTCTAATTTTTGTTAATGTATTGCATTTATTGGAATTTTTATAAAAAATCGAGTTTGAAAAAATGTAGAATGTTATGGTATTACTATATTTGTATTAACATTTAAAACAATAGAAAATTACAGTTGTATAGGGGGTAATATTATTATGGAGTGGAAACGTTCCGTATGTTTTTTAGCTATATTTTCTTTTATTTTTTCCTCAAGTACATCCGCACAAGCAAATGTTGTGGAACCAGTTTTAAAAAATGTACGAAGTTATAAAATTTATTATGGTGAAGCAAATGAGCAAGTAATTGAGAGACTTTCAAAGTATGACATGGTTATTATAGAGCCATATGCATTTACGAAAGAACAGGTTCAGCAATTAAAAAAATCAGGAACGGTAGTTCTTGGCTATGTTAGTGTTTTAGAATTAGAATCGTGGCATAAATCGCAAGTAGTTGAATCAGACTATTATTATAGAGATGGTAAGAAAATGAAGATTGAGCAGTGGGATACATATATTATGAATTTAGCTGATGAACACTACCGTGGGATTGTTGTGAATAAGGTGAAACAGCAAGTCATTGGAAAAGGAATAGATGGGGTGTTTTTAGATACAGCTGGTGATATTGATGACTATTTTTATGATCAGCCGTCTACACAAGGGAAATTTCGAGAAGCATATGTAAATTTATTAAAAGAAATTAAAAGTGTTGATTCCAACCTGCTTCTTATACAGAATTGGGGATTTGACACAATCAAAAATACATCCTTGAATTTTATACATGGTGTATTGTGGGAAGACTTCAATAAACAAGTTATTGCGAAAAATGAATGGAGTCAAAATTGGATGCGTTATTTTAAACAACAAAGCAATAAAATTGTAACGTTTACCGTGACCCCAGATAATGTATCTAAAAAATATAGTTCTACAAATGGGTTTGTTCCTACAATAAATCCGAATGATATTTATGATAAATAGCAAGTGTTCAAAATGAGAAACTATCAAGATTGACTATCACGCTTTAGGTCAGTAATACGATTATCTTATAAAGATAAATGTATTACTGACCAGCCCATTTCACATAATAGGGGAGATTTAATGAATTCGAACGAGTTGTTTATGGTATACTGTATTACCTTCTTGGCTTGTATATGGCGGGATACTTCGCCCAAAACAATTTGCAACAATATTGGAGTGGCCAGGATAAGAAATACGGATTTCATACAAATCAATAGAGTCATCTAAATCAGCATAAAAAACTGCTAAGTGGTTGCCTTGTAAAATATATGGGAATGCTACTTCCGTATTTTCACCAAGTAGTACAGGTAATTTTACAGGATTAGAATAGTTAGACCAATCCCAAACCTCTATAGTTACATGGTGTGTGTAATATGCATCTAAATTTACAATGTTTACTACTGCTGAAACAGTTGCAGGCTCTCTTGTTAATACACCTGTGGAGTGAAAAACAAAATGATTTGGATAATGAAGAGGCATAAATATCAAACCTTTCTAAATTAATATGAGTGTACGATATTCTATGCAAATAATTAATAGAATGAGATAGGGAAAATGTATCATTCTACTAATTTTTTATAGAAATTCAAAACGTAGTATTGAAAAGTATTCCAACACTTGTATCATTGTTAGAGTACGTTTATAATCAAGGAATCCTATTTCATGTTTTGATAGGGTTATTTATTATTGAAAGCGTTTTAAATTTGTTATTCTTTAAGGTAGGAAGTCTGACTTATTCAGATTAAAAATTATGTATGTAGTTTTAAATAGGAAGAAAAATAATAAAGTGAAACTTTAATCAGTGGGTGGGGGTTGTTCATCCCCACTGATTATTAGCCTTCACCAATCGGGCTTTACGGGCAGTTGATCTCCCGCCTAACTTCTTTGCTCTAGCTGAATTTTGAGGTGGGAGTTTTACTGCTCGTTAATGCGGGATAAAGTATCACTTTATATTGTGGGGAGGTTAAAAGTGTGAAAGGGAAAGATTTTCACACGAATATATATGGGTTACGTAGGATTATTACTTTCAGGTGCAGCTTTATTTTTAAATAGTCTTGTCATATTAGGCAAAGTAGAGATGAAAAGTGCAGGTGTCTTTAATTTATTTGTGGGGGCACTACAAATTATCATTCCGTTCTATTTGATTATGATTTCTGATCAAAGTAATTGGACGGTATATTCATATGCGGCTACTTTTTTATTTGGTTTAACTTATTTATATGTAGGCGTTACTTTTATTAAAGGAATGGATAGTAGTGGACTAGGCTGGTTCTGTATTTGGGTAGCAATTATTGCTTTATTCTATATGATTGTTTCATTTGTTCAATTCCACGATGTTGTTAATGCGTTAACATGGTTTATGTGGGCATTACTTTGGTATTTATTCTTTGTATTAAATGCACAAAAAAAGAATATCAATCAATATCTTGGCAGAATTGCCTTTGTACAATCATGGGTAACATTGACGTTGCCTTCACTCTTTTATTTTATGGGAGTATGGGGCGAGGGATTCATATATGAACTATGGGTTTATGTATCAGTAATTTCTATTTTATATTGCTGCTATTGTATTTTTAAATATCGAGTACGTTAATGTATCGTGTGTAGAAAAAACATGGAATCGTTAAACTGATTCCATGTTTTTTTATTTTAGCGTTTATAATAATAGAGGTAGTATTTTACAATTTTTGAAAACGGGGATGATGAAGGTGAAAAAAGTATTGGTGCTAGGGGGAACAAGATTTTTTGGTAAACATTTAGTAGAAGTACTGTTGCAAGCTGGACATGATGTAACGATTGCGACGAGGGGAGTTACTGAAGATTCCTTTGGAGGTGCAGTAAAAAGACTGATTGTAGATAGAGAAGATGAGAGGCTACTAGAAGAGCGTTTTGAAGGTAAAAGTTATGATATCGTATACGATAATTTATGCTATAGCTCGAATGCAGCGAAGATAATATGTGAAGTGCTAAAAGGAAAAACGAAGAAATACATTATGACATCTTCAATGGCTGTCTATGAGCCTGCGCTAGGCCTGTTAGAAGAAAACTTCAATCCGTACGAGTATACAATTACGTATGGAGGTAGGAATGATTTCAATTATAGTGAAGGTAAGCGATTAGCCGAAGCAGTTTTATTTCAACATGCAACATTTCCAGTTGTCGCAGTGCGTTTTCCAGTTGTTATTGGAGAAAACGATTATACGAAAAGATTACAATTTTACGTTGAACATGTTGTGAAACAAGAGTCTATCGTTGTGGATCATGTAGATGGAGAGTTGTCATTTATACATGAAAAGGAAGCAGGACAGTTTTTAGCTTGGTGCGGGATGGAAAACATAGAAGGGCCAATTAATGCTTGTAGTAACGGGGTGGTTTCTACCAGAGAAGTTATTCGTTTCATAGAAGAGAATACCGGGAGAAAAGCGCTCATTCAAGAAGTAGGAGATAATATAGCTCCTTATAATGGAGTGATTAATTGTACGTTACATAATGGAAAGGCTCGTGAATTAGGATTCCCGTTCCGAGAGTTGAAATTAGAGACGGAAAAAGTTTTACGTTATTACATAAATACAATGAAATAATCATAAATCCCCCGGTGGCAATCCGGGGGATTCTGGAGGATTTCGACAATACTAATTTTACATTACCAAATTTACCTTATACGCACGACTAATGTGTTTGTGATTGAATTGCTTGTAAATACTTTTCATTTACCCGGTCCCAGTCCACCGTATGCCACCAGTTGGTAACAAATTCTGGACGCCGATTTTGATACTTTAAATAATAGGCGTGTTCCCATACATCGATGACGAGTAATGGAATTTTACCTTCTTGCAAAGGTGTATCTTGATTGGGTGTACTCATAACGGAAAGTTCCTCACCGTCCAGAACAAGCCATCCATAGCCACTTCCAAAACGACTAATAGCTGCTTTGGAAAGTTGATCTTTTAAGTTGTCAAAGGTATTGAAATAATAATCAATTACTTTTGCAACGTCTCCATTAGGCTCACCGCCACCTCGCGGGCTCATTAATTCCCAAAAAAGACTATGACAATAATGTCCACCACCGTTATTTCTGACAGCTGTAACAATTTCTTTTGGTAAAGTTTCTAAATTACATAGTAACTCTTCTAAAGATTTATTATGTAATTCCGTATAGTTTTCTAAAGCGGCATTCAAGTTATTTACGTATGTCGCATGGTGCTTTCCATGATGAATAGAAAGCGTGTTGCTATCGATATATGGCTCTAGTTCATCATAGTCATATGAAAGCTTTGGCAATTGAAATGAAGACATAACATTCCCTCCTTTCTTATTAAAAAAGTTGGTCTAGGTAAAAATAATTTACCTGAGTCAAAAATACACCTATTTTTTATACAAGTCAATAGTAATCTCTTTAATTTTCTGAAAAATATTACAATAAAAGTAACACTTCGACTTTCATTTGTGACTCTTATTCTTTTTGCTTATACTGTAAAGTAGTAACGTTTTGTTGAAATAGAAGGAGATCGTTTATGAGTAAAACGAAACAATTAATAGAGGAAGCGAGTCATTTTATTACGGTTTGCTATAAAGAGCTTAATAAAGAACAATTCATAGAAGAGAGAATAAAAGAAATTCAAGTTGAGATAGAGAAGACGGGGACGTATGAGCATACATTTGAAGAACTTGTTCATGGATCACGAATGGCATGGCGCAATAGTAATCGATGTATCGGAAGACTATTTTGGAGTAAGATGCACATATTAGATGCACGTGAGGTAAATGATGAGGAAGGTGTATACAATGCATTAATTCATCATATTAAATATGCAACGAACGATGGGAAAGTTAAACCGACAATTACAATTTTTAAGCAATATCAAGGTGAAGAAAATAATATACGAATTTATAATCACCAATTGATTCGGTATGCAGGATACAAAACAGAAATGGGAGTGATTGGTGACTCTCATTCCACTGCGTTTACAGATTTTTGTCAGGAACTTGGCTGGCAAGGAGAAGGTACGAATTTCGATGTATTGCCACTTGTTTTTTCTGTCGATGGGAAAGAACCCGTATATAAAGAAATTCCTAAAAAAGAAGTGAAAGAGGTACCAATTGAACATCCAGAGTACCCAATCTTATCTTTAGGAGCAAAATGGTATGGGGTTCCAATGATTTCAGATATGCGCTTAGAAATTGGCGGTATTTCCTATACAGCTGCTCCGTTCAATGGTTGGTATATGGGTACGGAAATTGGGGCCCGTAACTTAGCGGATCATGATCGTTATAATTTACTGCCAGCGGTTGCAGAGATGATGAATCTCGATACATCTAGAAACGGTACGTTATGGAAAGACAAGGCACTAATTGAGTTAAATATTGCTGTATTACATTCCTTCAAAAAACAAGGAGTTAGTATTGTGGATCATCATACAGCTGCACAACAATTTCAACAATTTGAGAAGCAAGAAGCGGCATGTGGACGGGTTGTAACGGGCAATTGGGTGTGGCTCATTCCACCACTGTCGCCAGCTACCACTCATATTTATCACAAACCGTATCCGAATGAAATTTTGAAGCCAAATTTCTTTCATAAATAATAGCTAGTATAGTTTTTTTTCTGCAAAATATAATTTTTTTTAATTACTGTTACGTAGCAAATGGAAGCCTTTACTATCGGCTATTTTTGGAAAGGGCTTTTTGAACCAAGGAGTTCCTTATGTTATAATCAAATTTCTGTTTCGAAGACCTTATAGAAATATAAGGTCTTTTGTTTTGCTTTTTTATGTAATAGGAATAGAAATTTTCTTTTAAATAAGGGATTTAGCATATTTTTAGGGACAACATAAGTGTGTAGAAAATTGATGGATTATTATGCTTATATAATCATTGTGTTTTGGGTGTAAACAAGAAAACATAATAAAGTTGTTTTTTTAGATTGCTGAGGAAGGAGGAAGTGTAAATGAGGAAGAAGAGTCGAAAAACGGATTGGCCTGTATTTCTTATTAGTGGTGGCTCACTTTTATTATTTGTAATTGCAGTTATTTTAAATAAAAGTTACGTAGAGGGAGCCATTAATAGCAGTTTTGCAGCTTCAATTAAATATTTTGGTGCCTTTTGGCAGGTTTTATTAATTGGTACATTTGTTGTTGCAATGTGTATGGCGTTTTCGAAATATGGGAGAGTTAAACTTGGGGGACTAGAAAAACCTGAGATTAGTACGACAAAATGGCTCGCTATTATTATGTCTACATTACTTGCCGGAGGTGGCGTTTTTTGGGCAGCCGCAGAGCCGATGTACCATTTGATGACGGTGCCACCAATACATGAAGGCATAACTGCTGGAACGAAAGAAGCGGTAATGCCGGCTTTAGCACAAAGTTATATGCACTGGGGTTTCCTGGCTTGGACGATTTTAGGTACAATTAGTGCGGTAGTTATGATGTACGGGCATTATCATAAAGATATGCCTTTAAAACCTCGAACGCTTTTATATCCTATTTTTGGAGAGAAATTACGAAAGAGTTGGCTTGGAACAATGATCGATGTATTTGCCATTATTGCGGTAGCTGCAGGGACGATTGGTCCAATCGGATTTTTAGGCTTGCAAGCAAGTTATGGGTTACAAGCATTGTTTAACATTCCTGATGTGTTTACTACTCAATTAGCCATTATTGTTTGTGTGGTAGCTGTTTCTACTATATCTGCGGTAACAGGAATTGATAAAGGGATTCAAATTATAAGTAATTTAAATGTTAGGTTAGCAGTTCTATTAATGGTATTTGTATTACTATTTGGACCAGGTGGATTTATTATCGATTCATTTGTTTCTTCGTTTGGATTTTATATAAATGAATTTATTCCAATGAGCACATATCGTGGTGATACAGCTTGGTTAGGATCGTGGACAATCTTTTTCTGGGGATGGTTTATTGGATATGGACCGATGATGGCAATTTTAGTGAGCCGAATTTCAAGAGGAAGAACAATCCGAGAAATCATCGTTGCAATTGGAATTATTGCACCTATTATTACAACGTTTTGGTTTACTATACTAGGGGGATCAGGTGTGTTTTATGAGTTAATGAATCCTGGTTCTATCTCGACCGCATTAAGTGAATCTGGTATGCCAGCGGCTATGATTGCAATTACGCAGCAGTTGCCACTATCTAATATTATTGGACCTGCATTTCTTTTATTAACAATTTTATTTGTAGTGACAACAGGAGATTCAATGGCTTATTCGATTTCAATGGCAGTGACTGGAGATGGAGATCCTAGAATTAGTTTGCGAGTTTTTTGGTCGCTTATTATGGGCGCAGTTGCGGCGATTCTTTTATATATGGGTGAGGGAAGTATTAACGCCTTACAATCCTTCATTGTAGTGACGGCTGTTCCGGTATCTATTCTGTTATTCCCAATGCTATGGCTAGCGCCTAAAGTCGCAGGGGAATTAGCGTTAAAACAAGGTATTGTAAAAGAAGAAGATAAAACTAGCTTCTTGTTCCAAAAAGCTAGTAAATCAAAATAAATAATTGTATTTATATAAGAAGAGGAAGCATTTCATTTGAGATGCTTCCTCTTTGCCATTTATCCAAATACTTTTCCTGAGGGGACAGTATTTGGATAAACATTTCGTACAGTTTCAATCTATTCTAATACTTTATCTTTCGTCTCTGGGACACATAATAGCATTGTAACTAAACCGATTGGATAGATAATGAAGATGAGAGATAATGCTCCCATTAAATTACCACCTGCAGCAAGTAAGCCGATAATAACAGGTCCAAATCCAGCTAACCCACGTCCTGTACCGAAAATAAAGTTCTCTGCTGTCGAGCGAGCTTCAGCAGGATAGTTTTCAGCTAAAATTGCTCCGAATCCCCCCATCATGCCATTGGCAAAGAATCCAAGCAATGCACTTCCCCATAACAATGATGTTGAGTCTGTGAATAAGAAGAAGTAAATGAGACAGTATATAGTACCACCGACATAATAGATTGTAAAAGTTTTACGGCGACCAATTTTATCGGCTAGAATACCAAAAGTCGCAATTCCAATTAGCATGCCGATCGTAGAGATGAACATCCAGCCGCTCGCTTTTGCTAATGTGTAGTTATATTTATTCGCTAAAATAGTTGGCATCCATGTGAAAATTCCATAATATCCGAAGTTCTGGATGAATGACATAATAATAAGACCAATTGTTGTTATCGTTACTTTTTTATTGGCAAATAACCTTCGAAGTGGGAACTTTTTCATTTGCTTTAGTTGTTCTGCCTCAGTAGTTGTTAAATTACCTTTAGCTTCTTTTTGTAATAATTCTTTTTTGTATCGTTGTTTTTGTTCCCATATTTTCGGTTCACTTAAACTTTTACGGATGTAAACAGCTAGTAGAGCGGGAATGAGTCCAAATAAGAAAACAGCTCTCCATCCGAAATGCGGGACGATAAATGCCGGAAGAAGTGAAGCGACTAGTACGCCAAATTGCCATCCAAGTGCAACAACGGATGTCGCCTTAGCGCGCATTTCTTTAGACCATGTTTCAGTTACGATGGCCATCCCAATCCCGAATTCACCACCAACTCCCATTCCAACTAAAAAGCGAAGAATTAATAATTGCCAATAATCTGTTGCGAAATAAATAAGTGCTGTTGCTAGTGAGAATAGTAAGATTGTGAAGGCCATCGTACGGATACGCCCAAATAAATCAGCAATAAATCCAAATAAATAAGACCCGATTAGCATTCCTATTGTGGTAGCTAATGTTAAGTTTCCACCTTCAACAGGGCTTAAATGAAATTCTTTTAAAATGTAGACGAGTACGAAAGATAAGAGCAACATGTCTAAACCTTCTGCTGCATATCCTAGCGCAGAACCAAACAATGTTTTATATCTTTTCTCTTTCGTCTCCTCTGTTGATGATTGTACATTAGTAGTGACGTTCATCATTACTCCTCCTTATTTTCTTCTACAGTCACTATGGAAGAATAACAAAAGGCCTTCTCACCTGATATGATGAGAAGGCCAAAAAAGCATACGTATCCCTAAAAAAGACCATACGTATAGTATATTCCGACTTCCTTCTCAACCTCACGGGGTTGGGTTAAAGGACTGTATTATATTACTTTATTTTTAGCACTCTTCTGTTAGATTGTCAAATAAAGAGGGGATAGTTATGTGTAAAATATTTCAAAAAACATTTCATTCTCCTTGACGCACGCTTCATTATTTTCCCATAATAAAACTAACTAATATAAAAAGGAATGAATCACAGATGCTAAATTTAGTACTTATGATGATTGAACGCGTCGGACTTATTGTTATTTTAGGATTTTTACTCTCTCATATTAAAACGTTCCGGCGTCTTCTTCATAAGCAAGACGGATATGTAGATAAGTTTAAGCTTATTTGTATTTTTTCAGTGTTTACAATTGTAAGCAATTACACAGGGATTGAAATAGCAGGAAATACTATTATGAATGAAAATTGGTTACAAGGTGTTTCATCATCCAGCACAATTGCGAATACACGAATCATGGGTGTTGGAATTAGTGGATTGCTTGGCGGTCCTATCGTCGGGATTGGAGTAGGTTCTATTGCGGGTATTCATCGTTATATGCTTGGCGGGACGACGGCAGTAAGTTGTGCAATTTCATCAATTTTGGCTGGGATTATAACAGGTTATATTGGATACATTTTCAAAAAATATAACCGTACTATTACTCCTAAATTTTCTGCGATTTTAAGTGTTTTTATCGTTACTTTAGAAATGCTTATGATTCTATTAATTATAGAAGATGGACTTAGTGTTGTGAAAACAATTGCGCTACCGATGATTCTTGTAAATAGTTTTGGCAGTTTCATTTTACTTTCGATGATACTAGCTATTTTACGACAAGAAGAAAACGCAAAAGCTTTGCAAACGCATAAAGTATTACGAATTGCTGATAAGACGTTACCATA
The DNA here is from genome assembly GCF_003315125.1 of Bacillus sp. DB-2. NCBI lineage: Bacteria > Bacillati > Bacillota > Bacilli > Caryophanales > Bacillaceae > Bacillus > Bacillus sp. DB-2. Next base: position 64,305 of record NZ_QNRN01000003.1, read on the forward strand.
TTTCCGCCAAGGGTTAACAGAAGAGTCTTGTAAACATGTGGCACAAATTATTCACCGCTTTACGGGAACAGATGCGGTATCCTTAACAGATACAGAGGAAATCTTAGCTCACGTTGGATTAGCATCAGATCATCATATTCCTTCACACAGTTTAATAACAGGTTTATCAAAAGAAGTATTAAAAACAGGGAAAATAATGAAGGCAAAATCACGTGAGATTATTAATTGTCAACATGAAGGGTGTCCATTACAAGCAGCAGTTGTTATTCCATTAACTTCACATGGAAATACGATAGGAACATTAAAACTTTATTTTAAAAACCCTAATCAATTAAGTCGTGTTGAAGAAGAGTTAGCGGAAGGGCTAGCGAAAATATTCTCCACACAGCTTGAGTTAGGTGAAGCTGAGTTACAAAGTAAGTTATTGCAAGATGCCGAAATAAAAGCGTTGCAAGCACAAATCAATCCGCATTTTTTATTTAATGCAATTAATACAGTATCAGCTTTATGCCGAACAGATGTAGAGAAAGCGAGAAAATTATTATTGCAGCTTAGCGTTTATTTTCGTTGTAATTTGCAAGGGGCACGACAATTACTTATTCCATTAGAACAAGAGTTGAATCATGTATATGCATATTTATCGTTAGAGCAAGCGAGATTTCCGAATAAGTATGAAGTGAAGATGTACATTGAAGAGGCACTAAAGGTGACTTTAGTTCCACCATTTGTGCTTCAGCTATTAGTTGAAAATGCATTGCGCCATGCTTTTCCGAAAAAGCAGCCAGTGTGCCAAGTCGAGGTACATGTGTTTGAAAAAGAAGGGATGGTTCACTTTGAAGTAAAGGATAATGGACAAGGGATTGAGAGTGAACGTCTAGAGCAATTAGGAAAAATGGTAGTTCCATCAAAGAAAGGGACGGGAACAGCCTTATATAATATTAATGAACGACTTATCGGGTTATTTGGGAAAGAGACAATGCTTCAAATTGAAAGTGAATTAGAGCAAGGGACAAAGATCCTCTTTGTGATTCCGAAAAAAGTAGAGGAGGAAAAACGGAGTGTTAAAAGTATTAGTAGTTGATGATGAAATGTTAGCACGGGATGAATTGAAATATTTATTAGAGAAAACAAAAGAAGTAGAGATAATTGGTGAGGCGGATTGTGTAGAGGATGCATTAGAAGAATTAATGAAAAACAAACCAGATATTGTTTTTCTAGATATTCAGTTATCTGATGATAATGGATTTGAAATCGCAAATATATTAAAGAAAATGAAAAACCCACCTTCAATTGTGTTTGCTACTGCCTATGATCAATATGCATTGCAAGCATTTGAAGTAGATGCGTTAGATTACATTTTAAAGCCATTTGATGAAGAACGTATCGTACAGACATTAAAGAAATATAAAAAACAAAAGCAAATAAAGTTAGAAACAAAGCAAGATGTAAAGAGTGTAGATGTAACGGCCGAGATGCATAAATTAGCATTACCAATTGAAGAATCGATTGTACTCGTGAATATTGAAGATATTATATATGTAGGACTTGTGGACGGAAAGGTGACAGTAAAAACGACGAGAGAAACATATGTAACACACGATACACTTGTAATTTTGGAAAAGAAGTTGCCGCAAGCAAGTTTTATGCGTGTTCATCGTAGTTTCGTTGCTAATATTAATCATATTTCTGAGATACAGCCGTGGTTTAATTCGACTTATAACTTAATTATGAAAGAGGGATCCAAAGTCCCGGTTAGCCGTACATATGCAAAAGAACTTAAAAAGCTACTTCGTATTTAAGAAGTAGCTTTTTGTATTTCGTCTGCCTATTTTTGCAACTAATTTTGTATATTTGACGTTCTGTTATGTAAACGCTTACGGTTTTGTTTTTATCTTATACAATAAAGGTACCAAATCGAAAGAGGTGGCCAAAATGAGTACGAAAAAAGTATATAGTTTCTTATCACAAGCATTCATATTTTCAGCTATTATGTTAGTTTCTAATATTATTGCAACGCATTTACCAATTCCGATGCCTTCATCGGTGATCGGATTAGTTATTTTATTTAGCCTATTATGTTTAAAAGTTATTAAATTGGAACAAGTTGAATCGTTCGGAACGGCCTTAACAGGTATTATCGGATTCCTTTTCGTTCCATCAGGTATTTCGGTTATTAATTCTCTCGGTGTAATGGGACAATATTTTGTACAAATTTTAACTGTAATTGTTGTCGCAACAATTATTTTACTCGCTGTAACAGGATTATTTGCACAATTTATTTTAGGAAAAGACGATAAAGAAATAGAAGATACGAAAGAATTGAAAGTAGTAAATAAAGGACGCAAGCACGGAAAAGTTGCGTAACCAATTTAGTATATATTGTTAGGAGGGAATGAACATGGCAAGCACAATGACTCCATATTTCGGAATCGTCGTTTCATTAATCGCATACGGAATCGGAACATTATTATTTAAGCATTCAAAAGGATTCTTCTTATTCACACCATTATTCGTAGCGATGGTATTAGGGATTGTCTTTCTAAAAGTAGGTAACTTTACTTTTGAAGAATATAATACTGGCGGAAAAATGATTAGCTTCTTCTTAGAGCCAGCAACAATCGCCTTTGCAATTCCATTATATAAACAAGTTGATAAGTTAAAAAAATATTGGTGGCAAATTTTATCGGCTATTGTGGTTGGATCTATTTGTTCAGTGGTTGTTGTGTTCATTGTCGCAAAAGCAATTGGTCTAGATACAGCTGTAATGAACTCAATGTTACCGCAGGCAGCAACAACAGCAATTGCATTACCAATCTCTGAAAGTATCGGTGGTATTCCAGCAATTACATCATTTGCAGTTATCTTTAATGCTGTTATCGTATACGCATTAGGAGCTTTATTCTTAAAAACATTTAGAGTTAAACATCCGATTGCTAAAGGTTTAGCGCTTGGAACAGCAGGACATGCGTTAGGGGTTGCAGTAGGTATCGAAATGGGTGAAGTAGAAGCAGCTATGGCCAGTATCGCTGTGACAGTGGTTGGTGTCGTAACAGTGGTGGTTATTCCAATGTTCATGCCGTTTATTGGATGATAAAACTTACTAAAAAAAATATAAAAGCAAGTTATTTGTAGGACGGATTTCTACTGATAGCTTGCTTTTTATGTTACAGTAGTGGTAAGACCTATTGAAGGATAAAAGTTTCCTTAAATCTTCATTAATACTACGTATAATGCGTTCTGAAATAGGTCATTGTATTGTAAAATAAGAAATAACATAATATATAGCACAATTAACGGGTGGTTAGGGTTGAATATAAATTGCTCGCAATGGCTTTAATATTAAAGGATAATTATAAGTAGAAAATAGAGAGAGATCTACTTGTTAACGTTTTACTTTATAGGACAGGAGAGAGTACTCGTCGATTATGCAAATAAAAAACCTGTTTCAAAGCAAAGGATTTCAGAGGTTAATCGTATTAGTATTACTTGCTCTCATATTGTATGGGATGCAAAGTATGTTAAATTTAATTTTAATTACGTTTATGTTGACGTATTTAATGGATCGATTCCAAAAGTTTATTTCTCGTAAATTAGATCATTTCATGCCAATTAATCGAAAAATTATTATAGCGCTTTTATATGTAATGTTAGTGGCGGGAATTGCCATTACGCTATTTAAATATTTACCGGTATTAACAATACAAATTTCACAATTGATTTATCAATTTAATGTATTTTTAAGAAATCCACCTGATAGTGAATTAATTAAGTATGCAGTTAATGCTGTTAATCATATGGAGCTTTCTAAATATGTGGGGCAAGGCGTAGACATTTTGTATAAATCTATTACGAATGTTGGGAAATTTGGCCTTCAAGTTTTACTTTCTGTAATTTTAAGTTTATTTTTCTTACTTGAAAAAGCACGTATCGTTGCTTTTACTTCGAAATTTAAAGAAAGCCGACTTGCAATTTTCTATAATGAAATAGAGTATTTCGGAAAGAAATTTGCACGTTCATTTGGAAAAGTAATCGAAGCACAATTTTTAATTGCAATTGTTAACTGTGTTTTATCTGTTATTGCATTATGGATATTAGGATTCCCGCAATTACTAGGTTTAGCGTTAATGATTTTCTTGCTTGGTTTAATTCCAGTGGCGGGTGTTATTATCTCGTTATTCCCACTCTGTATGATTGCTTACAATATTGGCGGTATTATGTATGTCGTTTATATTGTAGTTATCGTAACAGTAATTCATGCACTTGAGAGCTATGTATTAAATCCGAAGTTTATGTCTCAAAAAACAAACTTACCAATCTTCTACACATTTATGGTATTAATTTTCTCTGAGCATTTCTTAGGTGTGTGGGGACTTATTATCGGTATTCCAATCTTCATTTTCTTATTAGATGTCTTAGATGTGACAAGTGATGAAATGGAGAAGGACGTTGAAAAAAATAAATTGAAGTAAAGAAAAAGCATCGATGTTCGATGCTTTTTCTTTTATAACATGACGTTCCTTATGCCATACTGTAAGGAGAAGATAGAATAGGGGTGAAATAATGGCTGTAAATGAAAAGATAGAGTTAGCTACGTTTGCCGGAGGGTGTTTCTGGTGTATGGTTTCGCCATTTGAAGAGATGGAAGGGATTATACAGGTTGTTTCAGGCTATACAGGTGGCCATAAAGAGGATCCAACGTATAAAGAAGTGTGCTCGGAAACAACTGGGCATTATGAAGCAGTACAAATTACATTTGATGCAAATAAAATGCCATATGAAGAGTTATTAAATATATATTGGAGACAAATTGATCCGACTGATATAGGAGGACAATTTCACGATCGTGGACAGTCTTACGAAACGGTAATTTTTTATCATAATGAAGAACAACATAAAAAAGCAGAGGCTTCAAAAGAAGTGCTTGCAAAGAGTGGGCGCTTTTCAAAGCCAATTGCGACAAAACTATTACCAGCTTCTACATTTTATTCAGCTGAAGAATATCATCAAGGGTATCATAAGAAAAACACATTCCGCTACGAGTTATACCGTAAGGGCTCAGGACGAGATGCGTTTATTAAACAACATTGGCCAAAAGATAATACTCATTTAAAAGAAAAACTCAATGAGATGCAGTTTTATGTAACACAGGAAAATGGTACAGAACCACCATTTCGAAATGAGTATTGGAATCATAATGAAGAAGGTCTTTATGTAGATATCGTTTCAGGAGAACCGTTATTTACTTCTTTAGATAAGTTTGATAGTGGGTGTGGATGGCCGAGTTTTACGAAACCAGTTATGTCAGCTAGTGTGAAAGAAAAAATGGATGTTAGCCATAATATGACGCGTACGGAAGTGAGAAGTAAAGAAGGAGATTCACATCTTGGGCATGTATTTCCAGACGGCCCAGGACAAAACGGCCTTCGTTATTGTATTAATTCGGCAGCGCTACGCTTTATTCAAAAAGAAGATTTAGAAAAAGAAGGATATGGTGATTTCCTAATCTTGTTTGGGAATAAAAAATAACCTCGCAGTCAGCGAGGTTATTTTTTTATTTTACTTTTTTCTTTTTAAATTTGCTTAATGCTTCATAAACGATTGGAACAATAAGAAGTGTTAATAATGTTGAACTTGTTAATCCACCAATTACTGTTACGCCAAGTCCTTTAGAAATTAAGCCGCTACCTTCAAATCCTAATGCAAGCGGGATAAGAGCCCCGATTGTTGCAATTGCAGTCATTAAGATAGGACGCAGGCGTGTTGTACCAGCTTCTAATAATGCTTCACGTGTTGATAGGCCGTCATTTTCTTTATGAATAACACGGTCAATGAGCACGATTGCGTTCGTTACAACGATACCAATTAGCATAAGAGCCCCAATCATTGCAGATACGCTTAACGTTTCGCCAGAAATTAATAAGGCAACGAGTGCACCAATGATTGTGAATGGTAGCGAGAATAAAATTGCGAATGGTGCAAGGGCACCGCCAAATGTAACAACAAGAACGAAGTATACAATGGCAATCGCAGCTAACATCGCTAAGCCAAGTTGCTTGAATGATTCTTGAATATCTTGTGTAACACCACCCATAGAAACATCTATACCAGAAGGAAGATCCATTTTATCTACTTCTTTTTGAACAGCGGCAGATGCTTTTGAAACGTCATCAGATGTTAGTTTTGCACTAACTTCCGCATAAACACGGCCATCACGATGTGTTACTGTGTTAGAAGTTTCACCTTCTTTTACAGTCATAACATCTTTAACAGCAACTTCATTACCAAGTGGTGTTGTAATTTTACGATTTGTTAAGTCATCGATCGTTTCATAGTTTTGTTTTTCAGTTTCTACATATACATTTATATCTTTATCATCTTTTTTAATTGTTGTAAGAACAGGGCGGTCATGTTGATTAGAAAGTCCCATTCCAATTTGAGCAGCAGTTAGCCCCATTTTACTTAACTTTTCTTGATCAGCGACTAAAGTATATTCTGCATATGTTTTTGCAACACTAGAGTCTATGTCTTTTAAATCTTTATTTTTCTTCATGATATTTTGAATGTCTTTCACGACAGGCTTAATTTCTTCAGAGCTATCTCCATAAACGTATAGCTTAATTTCGTTACTACCGCCACCTGCTCCGAAATCTTGGTTTTTCCATTCACCTTTTCCAGACATCTTTTGTAAATCTTTAACGACTTGTTCTTTCTCTTTTTCAAAGTTTTTCGTATCGTTATCATATTGAACGAAGAACATCGCTTGATTTGTTTGACCAGGGCTCATTGGGTTTTCGCCGCCTAATGAGAATTGAATCGTTTTGACGTCTTTTTTATCTTGGAAATGCTTTTCAGCTTTCGTTGCAATTTTTTCAACGTCGTCTAACGTTTGACCTGGCTCAGGTTTGTACGTTGCGATAATCATTTTTTCTTCTTCAGATGGTAAGAAGCTGACACCGATGATTGGTACAAGTGCAAGGCTGCCTACTAATAGGAGGACTGTGATACTTGATGTAATAATTTTATGGTTTAACGCCCATTCAAGTATACGTTTATAGCCGTTTGCTAATTTGCTTGGTTTTTCCTCATGATGTACTTCTTTTTCTCTCATGCTTTCCTTCTTAAATAAGGAATGTGCTAGCATCGGCACAATTGTAACTGCCACAAGTAAGGAAGCAAGTAGGGCAAAAACAATTGTTAAAGCAAATGGTAAGAACATTTCACCAATCATACCCTTTACAAGCCCAAGAGGTAAGAATACAGCGATTGTCACAATTGTAGAAGACATAATCGGGATAAACATTTCTTTCGTAGCTTCACGAATTAAATCTTTCCCACGTAATTTCTCTTCTGATAAAGACATACGTCGGTAAATATTTTCAATAACAACAATTGAGTCATCAACAACGCGTCCAATAGCAACTGTCATTGCTCCAAGTGTCATAATGTTAAGGGTAATATCCATTTGTTTTATTACTAAAACTGCAATTAATAAAGAAAGTGGTATAGAAACGACAGAGATTAGTGTTGTTCGAATGTTTCGCAGGAACAACATAATAATAACAATCGCAAAGATAGCACCGAAAATAGCTTTGCTAAGCATTGTTTCGACTGATTTTTCAATAGGCGCACCTTGATCGAATGTTGAAATAATCTCTAAGTCTTTATATTTTTTCTCAAGGTCTTTTACTTTATCTTTAACTGCATTTACAACATCAACTGTATTCGCATCAGCAGCCTTCACAATTTGAATACCGATTGCTTCTTTTCCATTCGTTCGAGAAATGGATTCCGCTTTTCCAACTTCTTTAATATCAGCAATCTCTTCTAATGTAACCGTTGGTATGCCATTCATAGCGGCCGGATTCATCTGTGGTGCTTGTGTTCCAGCACCAGCGTTTTGACTACCTTGACCATTCGGTGATGAAGGGATAGCTGGAATTTTTAATTCTTTTAATGCTTTAATTGTTGTAATGTTACCATCGACAACAACTGATTTTTCCGTATCTTTAAATGTATATAAGCCAAGTGGTAACGATACGTCCGAACCTTTAATCATATTTTTTACAGTATCTTCACTTAAACCTAATTCTTTCATCTTATCTTTTTTGAAGACAAGCTGTACTTCATCTACTTGTTGACCTGCGATTTGAACAGATGCGACACCATCAAGTCCTTTTAATCCAGGAACAACATTTTTTTCTACATTTTCTGTTAAGGCAGCTAAAGATTCATTTTTACTCGCTACGCTTAATGAAATAACAGGAAAGGCATTAAAGTTTACTCGTGAGACTTTCGGGTCTTTCACACCTTCTGGCAGTTTCACGTTTGCGAGCGATTCTTTAATTTCCGTTTCGGCTTTTTCCATATTTTTATCAAAATCATATTCTACCTGAATAGAAGATGCGTTTTGATAAGATGATGAACTAACAACGTTTACACCGCTTAAATTTTGGAGTTGCTCTTCCATTGGTTTTGAAATTTTATCGGCTACTTCTTCTGGTGTAGCACCAGGATAAACCGTGGTTACTGTTACAATAGGCGTTGTAATATCAGGAATTGTCTCCAGCTTCATATTGAGTCCAGAATAAATACCCGCAATAGTAACAATAATGGTTAGTAGCCAAACTGCGAACTTATTTTTTAACGTGAAATTGATGATTTTGTTCATGTTTGCGCTCCCTTTTTATTATATTGACCAATCGGTCAGTCTAATACATAATATAACTGACCGATTGGTCAGTCGTCAATGAAAAGAGATGGTATAATAAAATCAAACTGTAAGTAGTCGGTTTCCTATTCTTTTTCTGATCATTGGCTTTTACTAACCGAATTTTATAGATGGAAAGGCTTCTATATAAACCATTTACTCCATTAAATTTTATATGGGGAGTTTTATTTTCAGTTAATGTGGAATAAAATCAAGTTTGAATTTACATAAGATGCGAGATTAAATTTAGGAGAGAGAATATGAAAGAAAAAGAGCGCTTAATTATAGAGATGGCTATGAGGTTATTTGCAACTAAGGGTGTAAATGCAACGTCAGTACAAGAAATCGTAACCGCATGTGGTATATCAAAAGGAGCTTTTTATTTATATTTCAAATCAAAAGACGAGTTATTATTGGCCACACTTCGATATTATTATGACAAGATTCAGAAGAAAATGCTGGATATTGAAAAAGAATCTTTATTACCACGTGAAAAATTTGAAAAACAATTATATTGTCAGTTTACTGATGTGCAAAAACATAAAGAATTTATTATTATGCATGCAAGAGAAAATGCAATTCCGTTTAATAAAGAAGTAGAAGAGTTTATGATGAGGATGAAATTAGAGTCTCATGCATTTTATCGGAATAGCTTACTGTCCATTTATGGTGAAAAGGTTATTCCATACTTGTTAGATCTAGTAATTATGGTGGAAGGGATATGCCGTGGGTATTTAGAATTAATTATTTTAAATGCGCCAGAAATTGATTTGTCCTATGTTTCAGCTTTTATTTTAAAAAGGATAGACAATTTAGTAGAGGGGCTTCTAGAATCTTCGGAGGAACCTGTTCTACATGAAGAGAGACTTGGAAAATTTCTTTGCAGTTCCGAGCTTATTAAGGAACAGGTGAAGGAACATTTTTTAAGTGAAATTATTGTATTTAAACGAACATTAGCCGATCAACTGGAAAATGATGAGGTTTTAGTCACTTTAGATGTTTTAGAATCTGAAATGAGAGTTCAAAATCCGAGGATTCCAGTTATTCGAGGGATGTTAGCGAATTTGGAAGCGTATAATGATTTGAATGATTTTAGATTGAGGTTAGCCCGATATTACTATATAAATTGAGACTGTAATCAGTGGGATTCTAATCCCACTGATTACAGTTGAAAATAAGTTTTTATTTTACATTTTGAAATTTATACATGTCACCATAAACGTTGGTGTCATTGTATATAAACAATACAATATCTGCATTTTGTTCTTCTAGTTGCTGTTTCACATTTTTTCCTTGCGTGTAACGAGGATCAATAAAAGTTGTTTTAGCAAAATTACGTGCAAATAAAGGATATGTAGCATCAGCATACGAATCTTTTAAGATAACAAGGTGTAAATCGTTGTCTGCCTTTTCATTAATGATGTTTATTTCAGGGAAATCCGTTTGATAAACACTAGCATATCCAGGGGCCGGAATATCTTTTTCTTTTCCGTAAAACTGAGTCATAGATTCCTTAGCAGTATCCTCTTTAATAGCACCATAGTAAACTGTGTAGTCGTCCCAAGATTCACCCGAATTATAATGGAAATATGGAATTTGTACAGATGAAGTATCAATTAAGCGGTACAATTGATTATTCCAGCTGCCAACAAACTTTCCTTTCGGTTTTTCCCAGTTAATGGTGTAGTCATCTTTCTTTATTGGTTGTCCTTTATATTTGTTTGAATGAGAATTAATAAAATTCATCGTATCCTCATATGCATAAAAGGCACCTTCCATATTCCAATGATGGTCTGTAGTTAAATACATTCGTTCTAGTTCTTTGTTGGTAAATCTTTCTTTAAACATTGGTAATACATCAATAATAGGGAATTTAGTTTCTGCCAATCTCTCAGCAAGGTGATCCCTAAGTATTTGTTCGTACCCAAGATTTAGGTAAGAGGGAAGCTTATATTGTAACGCTGTTTGCTTACTAGGAACTAAAGAAAAATAAAATTCTGTTTGTGGAAAATCTTTTTTCAAAGTATTTAATTCATGAACCCCAGCATCAACATCATTTAAATGATTTTCCATATTAGGTCTATTAAAAATAAATTGATCGTTTGTAACATGAATGTTGTTTACGAATGTTCGATTCATAGACAGTTGGAACTTTATATAACTTTCAAGAAAGAAATCTCTAGGTCCAATATGATCTGTAAAATGTGTTTCGATACCTTTAAATAATTCTCCAGTTTTTATAGTGGAAGCACTTACAGCAGGTCTAATTGCTAAGTTTCTGTTCTCAAATTCAGAAAATGTCTTTTTATCTATAAGGATAACTTTTGCTGTCCAAATACCCACTCCAAAAATAACTGTAAGAAACCCCATTATTAAAGTGAGGTTTTGAAATTTCTTCATAGTGAACCTCCTTTAAAAACGGAAATAAATAAATGGATTATAAGTTGCATTTGTTAGGAATACTAAAACAATGACTAAAATACTTAAATAATAAATTGGCGATAAAACAGCAAATCTTTTTGTTGATAACACTTTTTGTAACCATGGAAATACGGGCGCTGCAGTAATAATAGCTAATAGGAAAATGCCCCAATAATTCATTATATAGAAATAACTATTAATGTCTGTTAACGGACCGTTAAATCCGAACATGGATTTTAAAAATTCAAGGCAATAACTGAAATTATCTGCGCGGAAAAATACCCATCCAATAATAACTAAAAACATAACGTAAATATGTTGGAGAGGACTCCATAATTTTTGAAGTAGGTTTTCAAGTCCTGCTTTTTCAAGTGCAATTAGAACGCCATAATAAATACCCCAAATCATAAAGGTCCAACTGGCACCATGCCAAAAACCGGTTAATCCCCATACGATGAAGAGGTTACGATAAACTTTCCAAGTTGTAACGCGATTTCCTCCAAGAGGAATATAGACATAATCGCGGAACCAAGAACCGAGCGAAATATGCCAACGACGCCAAAATTCAGAAATGGATTTTGAGATATATGGATAATTAAAGTTTTCTAGAAAATCAAATCCAAACATCTTTCCTAATCCAATTGCCATGTCGCTATACCCAGAAAAATCAAAGTAAATTTGTAGTGTATAGGCAATGGCTCCCATCCAAGCTAATGATACACTCATATCAGAAGGATTCATTGCGAAAATCTCATCGGCTATAGCACCTAATTGGTTAGCAATTAAAACTTTTTTCCCCAAGCCAATAATAAAACGGCGAACTCCTTCAGAGAATTTTTCGGCATCAACAGTTCGCTGGTGTAATTGGTGAGAGATTGTATTGTAACGAACAATTGGTCCTGCTACTAATTGTGGAAATACAGTAAAGTATAAAGCCAAATCAAAGATATTTCGTTGAGCATCGACTTTTTTCTTATAAATGTCGATAATATAACTCATCGCATGGAACGTGAAAAATGAAATACCAATTGGTAAAGGTATTTTTTCAAGAATGATATTGGTATGGAAGATAGAATTAATATTATCCACTAAAAAGTTTGCGTATTTAAAATACCCTAAAATAGCTGTGTTCATTACAATTGCAAATGTTAATAATAGTTTTCTTTGCCCATTTGTGAAGCGACTATTCCCTAACAAGATACCAAACCAATAGTTAACAAAGATAGAGAACAGCATTAGGAAAACATAGATGGGTTCGCCCCAAGCATAAAATACTAAACTAAAAAATAATAAAACTATATTTTGTAGTTCTTTGCGTACAGCATAATAAATTAAGAGTACGGCGGGTAAAAATAAACATAAAAAGACAAGGTTACTAAATACCATTTCAATTAATTCCTTTCCTATTTTATCTAAATAATACCAAAAATTTCTTCTAAATGTAAGAATATAAAATTTAGAAGATTATTTACATTTTTAATTTCTTTATATTGTGAGAAGTTCTCTTAAGTGGTGAGAGAGAAAAGAATCTTTGTTTATAAAAAAAGGCCGTCCCTAAGTACCTTTTAGGAACGACTCTTTTTACTGACATTAAATAATTTAGTTGTTTTTTTCTGCCCACTCTTCAACATTCCAAGTTTTTGTGATCCAGCCTTCATAAAATTCTGGTTCGTGACATACAAGAAGGATTGTCCCTTTATATGCTTTCAGAGCTTTTTGAAGTTCTTCCTTTGCTGTAACATCAAGATGGTTTGTTGGCTCATCGAATAGGATCCAGTTACTTTCTTCACCCATTAGCTTACATAAACGAACTTTTGCTTGTTCGCCACCACTTAATTGATTTAGCGGACGAGAGATATGCTCATTTTTCAATCCACATTTCGCTAACATTGCACGAACCTGATGTTGGTCCATGCTAGGGAATGTGTTCCAAACGTCATCAATTGGTGTTATATTATCAGCTTTTACTTCTTGCTCGAAGTATGCAGGCTCTAAGAAGTCACCAAGACTTGTTTTGCCGCTTAAAGGTTTAATTTTTCCTAAAATCGTTTTTAGTAATGTTGATTTACCAACACCATTACAACCAACGATGGCAATTTTTTCACCACGTTCAATTGTCATTGATAGCTTTGGTAGTAATGGATGTGTATATCCAATTTCTACATCTTCGCCTTCAAAGACGAAACGGCTACTTGCACGACACTCTTTAAATGAGAATTCTGGCTTAATTGCTGTTTCCGGGCGATCAATACGCTCCATGCGATCAAGTTGTTTTTGACGACTTTTTGCACGACCTGTCGTTGAATAACGAGCTTTGTTCTTTGCAATAAAGTCTTCCTGTTTTTTAATAAATTCTTTCTGTTTTTCATAAGCATTTATATGTTGATTTTTATTAATTTCGGCTAACTCTAGGAATTTTTCGTATGTCGCTGTATAGCGCGTCATTTTTGTAAATTCTAGATGGAAAATAACATCAACGCATTTATTCATAAATTCCGTATCATGAGAAATTAATAAGAATGCATGTGGATATTCTTTTAAATAATTCGTTAACCAATGAATATGTTCAACGTCTAAATAGTTAGTAGGCTCATCGAGTAATAACACTTCTGGTTGCTCAAGTAATAGTTTTGCAAGTAATACTTTTGTACGTTGCCCACCACTTAGTGCTGAAACATCACGATCTAAACCGATTGCATCAATTCCAAGACCTCTTGCTGCCTCTTCAATTTTCATATCTAGTAAATAGAAACCACCTGCTTCGAGAGCATCTTGTATTTCCGCCATCTGCTCAAGAAGGTCCTCTAATTCTTCCGGTGTTGCCGTTCCCATTTTTTCTGCAACTTCATTTAAAGCTTTTTCTTTTTCAAATAAAGGTAAAAACGCGTCAGCTAATACATCACGAATTGTGCGACCAGGTGTTAAAATTGTATGCTGGTCTAAGTAACTGTAATTTGTACCAGGTGTCCATTCTACACGGCCTTCATCATGGATAAGTTGACCAGTAATAATATTCATAAATGTTGATTTACCAACACCGTTTGCACCGACTAATCCGACATGTTCTCCTGCTAGTAAACGCATGGATACATCTTTAAATAATGTGCGATCGCCAAATGTATGGCCTAGTTTTTCTACTGTTAATAAGCTCATAGTATCCTCCGTCCAACTTGAAATAGTACCTTGAATCATGATACTAAATTATTGAGTATAATGCTATCCTTTCAAAATGTATCTTTTTTCAAGAATTATTTTGCGTTAATTTTTTTTGGAAATATAATAGTAAAAAAGTTACTTCTATTTACAGAAGTAACTTTTTTACTAAGCTTTTTGTTTTACTTTACTAACTTTTTTTTCTGCTACAATGAAATGTGGTCTACGCTTTGTTTCATAATAAATACGACCGATGTATTCACCGATAACCCCTAGGAAAATGAGTTGAATACCACCGATAAATAATATGGCAGAAATTAATGTAAAGTATCCTGGTACATCGACGCCGCTAACGGTAATTTGAATAAATGTAGTGATTACATATAAAACAGCTAAAAGCGTTGTTAATAATCCAAGGTATATAGATAATCGCAATGGTTTATTGTTAAACGAAATTACACCATCTATCCCGTAATTTAATAACTTAGAGAAAGTCCATTTACTTTCTCCGTCAGAACGTAATACATTTTCGTATTCAATAATTTGTTCTTTGAAACCAATCCAAGAAAATAAACCTTTTGAAAAACGATTGTATTCAGTTAGAGATAGTAGTGAATCGACTGCACTTCTACTTAAAAGTCTAAAATCACCGATGCCATCTACTAGCTCAATATCAACGAATTTATTCATGACTTTATAATATAAGCTAGAAACGAAAGAACGTACTGGTGAATCACCCGTTCTAGTTCGCTTTGCAATTACTTGATCATAGCCGTTATTATAGCCGTCTAACATATCTTTTATTAGTTCGGGTGGATGTTGTAAATCAGCATCCATAATAACCACAGCGTCGCCTGTAGCGTACTTTAGACCGGCAAGCATAGCAGCTTCTTTTCCAAAATTCCTACTAAATGATATATAATGCACACTTGAGTCTGAATCGGCTAGGTCACGTAGAATTTCTAGTGTATTATCTTTACTTCCATCATTGACGAAAACAAATTCATAATCAGTAGTTAGCTTATGAATTTCAAGAGAAGTCTCTGAATAGAAGGCTCTGAGTACCTTCTCCTCATTATAACAAGGTACTACTATTGAAAGGGTCATGTTAGGACCTCCTTAGGTGTAATTTTAAAATGGGCATGAAGTAAAAATTGAAGCAATTATCTTCAACTTTTACTTCACTTTATTTTAATAACTTTTTTTAAAGCGACTTTTAAATTTTTTATATCGATCCTTATCTCCAAGAACTAGAAGCGAGATACAAATGATAAATGAAATGATAGAAATAACGAGACCCATTTTGAAATAAGGTGTGACGTATTTCATTTCAACTACATGCTGCCCTTTTGAAATAGGAACACCAATAAAGGAAGAATTAGCCTTCGTAAACTCAGTTTCTTTACCGTCAACCTGTATTGACCATCCTTTACTATACGGTACAGATAAATATAGTAATCCATCTTTAGTAGAATTAATATTACCTTTTAAGTAGTTACCTTTATAGTAAATATTTTGTAGGCTATTTTCTTTTAAAGTATTCACTTTTTTCGGGACAGTTTTATAGTTGGTACTGTTGACTTGTAAGTCTTTCAACTCATATTGACCAGGAGTAGGGATCGAAATGATTAGCTCAGTTGGCTTCGCATCTTTTCCTAAATTGTAAACAAATCTTTCTAACGGGTAAGCATAAGCTCCATCTTCATTACCTTTTATCATAGATTTGTCATTCACAGTAACCCCAAATGATTCCTTATTTATATTTCTAATTTTAATTTCAACAAGGAGATCACCTAACATATCGGTATTATCAACAGGTACTATTATACGCCCATTTTCATGAACAGTGAGTATATCTTTCTCTTTATCTATATTTTCCCACTTAATTTTATTTGGATTAATCTTAATTTGTTTTGAATCTAGCTGTTTTGTATTAAATTGTTTTAACGGAAGACTTCCAACATTATCTACAACTACAGCATCTAATAAAAGTTGATCTCTCTCAGCAAAATTAAGTTTTGAAAATTCTTCATCACTTATTCCAGCTTCGTATACATAGCCTAATGGCAGTGCAAATTCGTTTTTATAAATGTTGTAAGGACCTACTTGTTGTAAATATTTATAAGCATACGGAATATCAGTTTTATTAGCACCTTCACTTAATACATAATATTTTACCCCTAGCATGTTCTCAAGGAATAGTCGTTTATCTAACTGGAAGAACATAGATGGACTATCATATCCTTGGAAAACATTGTACTTATTTTTCATAAAGTCATGAACATCAAGATTGACTAAGCTTTGATAAGTACTTGTACCATGATAACCTTGCAGCATCGGCGTATTCTTATAATTATTGTTTGGATTGATAATTCGATAAAAATCTTTATCTTGATTTTGTATATAACGAATTGCGTCAATTTCATCCTTATTATCGAGACCTGGACCATGTAATGATTCTTTTGTTGCGCCTGCTTGATTAAAGTGTTTACTAAGAGCTGTATCTGAATAGATGTAATTAATACATATTACATTGACCAGTACATTCAATATAATGAAAGATTGTAAGACTGCTTTTGATAAATAGCGCCATAGTAATATTGTAATAATAGATAAAACAGTAGTACCAATTAAAATTTTATCTATTGTTTCTAGTGGTTGTCCGTTTATATTTACTTTTCTATAGAATGCGTAAATAAATAGTGCTGTTGCTAGCAAAGGACCTATTAAAGGGTTGACCTTCTTTTTGTTAAGTAGCATCCAATCTAAAACGTAGGCGGCAGTTTGCGCAACTACAAATGCAAATAAGTAAAACCATCTGTATTGCATAGCGGAAAAGCCATTAAATACGGAATACGTATATGGAAGCATATATAGAACTAACATAAACCCAGTAAAGAGTAACTTATTTGTGACAAGTTTATTGCGTATTAGAAGCGCACTTGTAATAAGGAAGAGGATGAAAACTGGGAATGCGAGCTGATAATCCTCTGTATTATTAATGAAAAAGATACTTTCCATTAAGTTTTTATAAAACGTATCTTCAAAAAATAATGGAATAGTAAATTTTGTAGCTAGTCGATCTGAACTAAATACTCCATTTACAGATGGTATAAAGCAAACAGCGGCTAAACCTAGTGATAAAGAATATAGGAAAGCAATTCTAATATAATAAGTTATAAATGTTTTAATTGTTTTATTCTGCTGTGTAGCAAAATATTGGAAAAAGGCATAAATATAGATGAAAATACTAGTAATGAAAGCGAAATAGAAATTTGATGCAAGCATAAGTGCTGTTGCAAACAGGAATAATCCCTTTTTTCGCTCTAAAATATATTTATCTAATCCCCATATTACTAAAGGTAAAAACACTATAGCATCTGCCATGAAATCCCATAATAAAGAATGGCGAATAAAAGTCACACATCCTCCATATATAATGGCAGAAATGAAAGAAGAAAAAATAGTTTTATTATGATAACGTAAAGAACCATACATGAATAACATCGCTAATGTACTTTTTAAAATACTCATATATAGCTTCATCTCAAAGATTTGGTCAAAATTTAGTTTAGGAAGTAGAAGCGTAAGCCAGAAAAATGGTGCTGTACTATAGTAATAACTAAATTCCCCGAATAAATCTCCACCTAAGCCATAATCCCAAGACCAAAATAAATTCCCATCTTTAAATGCATGTTGTAAAAGGAATGTAAAGAAGCTGAATTGTGATAATGCATCTCCCGTACTAGAAAATACATTGTCTGATTTTAAGAAAAAGTAATGAAAAGCAAATGCACATATTATTAATAATGGAATGATAATAAGTGTGCTTTTAGTAAAAAATGTTCTTTTATTTCCCTCTGAAGTCATTAAATGAATAAGCCTCCCCAATACAATTATTAAGATTTAATCCGTATTCTCCATATCTAGATATTGTTTTATAATGAAGAAAAACTATGGACGAATCGACGATTTTTAACGGTAGTAATAAAGTTTTCTGTTGTGTAATTTATGGTGTAACGAGTTAATGTTTGTATAGAAGATTAACTGCGAATTGCTTTAATACTAGGTGTTGTACATCTAGGGCTGTTCGTTTCCAAGTATAATCATTCCAGAAAGGCAAGTCAATTTAAGATATGGATTGAAAACAGGGCTCATTCTAAATGAAGAAGGTAAAATAAAAACTTCAAATTAAATTTGAAGTTTTTATTTTTATTTATTTTCGAGCCAGCTTTTTATTTATAAATCCTAAAATCAATCCACGTATTTGTGGGTCAATGGCAAGACCGATAATACCGTACAATATACCAGTAAGTGTTAAAGCTATTAGTGGTGGTAAGTTAATTAATGCCGTGCGGTATATTGCGTAACTGATTATAAACGCTAGGCTATTAAATATTATTCCTTTGAATAGTAATGAAAAACCTTTACGAACGAATAAAGTAAATCCGATTAATAATGTAATCTCGGTAATGATCGCAGCTGCTGCAGCTCCCATCATTCCAAATTGGCTGCCTAATGCGATGTAACTTACGATAGCGACAGCTAATCCAATTCCCATCGTTGTCGCACGCTTCCACTGTTGACCAATAGTTGTTAAATTATCAGCAAGTGGATAGTTGATAGATTGTAAAATAACCATAAAGGCTAAGATTGCAAGAGCATCACTAGCTGGTGCGTATTCTCCCCCTAATAAAGTAACAATCCAAAAGCTTGGATCAGCGATAAATGGAATGGAGATCCCCATTCCTAAGAAGGACATCAGTTTTAATTCGAATTCAGACAGTTTTTTATGTTCATCAATATTCTTTTCATTTCCAAACGCAAACAATTTTGGATAGAAGGCTGCTGCAATGACACCAGGTATTTGATAAAGTACGGCAGGTATTTTATAGGCAGTTCCAAAGAATCCAACTTGCTCATGCGTTGAAACTTTTTCTAATATAATAGGACCTAACTGCGGTAAAAGCATAATGATAATGCCATTGATTGTGAAAATAAGCAGTTGATCTAAAATACCTTTGTCCCAGCCCTTATGAATTGTTGTATAGCGGATGGTCATTATAAAGGCAATGACTCCTGTTACAAGGCTAGATATTCCGTACATGGCAGCGACCATCATAAGTGACCATTCAAATGCCATTCCTAGTAGAAGCGCAGCTGCTGCTGTTACACCTTGTAGTACAGAAATAATTGCTGTAAATTGCATACGTTCTGTTACTTGGAAATAAGCCATTCCAACCCCTTGTAAAGTTGCTCCAAACATGGTTGGCAGTACAACCCAATATACCATGGCACGTAAGTACGCATCGGTATAGAAGAACTGAGCGAAAATAGCGAAGAGCACAGAAATTACGATAGCTAACACTAAACGAATACGTAAATAACTACTTATTAATACGCTAATGTTAGCGCTGTCTCTTGTTCCTTCACGCATAAACGTATGTGTCAAACCTGCATCTGTGAAATAACAAATAACAGCGGAAACTGCTAATGCAATCGTAAACATCCCATAGTCACTTGGTGAAACATATCTTGCAAAGAGAATCGTTGCGATAGCTAGTACAAATCGAACGGTGATATTTCCTACAAAGAGGTAGGAGGCGTTTTTAAGAATTTTATTATTTTTCATGGAACAAAACCTTTCTATTCCTTAGGACGCACGTTGTCCTATTTATAAATTTGATTTGTTTACGGAAAGAATGTTTAGAAGCTTATTTTTATTTAAGAAAACAGAAATTTGATTCGTACAAACCAAAGCATTGCGTATAATTTCTTGCTTCGTTTTCCATTTTTCGAATAAATTTTGCGACAATATTTATTGATATCGCTTTTGATTAGTTGAACTTGTGATTTATCTAATTTAGAGTTGCCCTTAATGTATATACAAGCGTTATTAATGACTGTATATGGGAATAGATAAGTTTCAAGAATTTCAAGAAGTTCTGTAGAATCATTCACGATTAAGTCTTTTGACTTATTATGAACCCAATCCTTCATTCGATTAAATACTTCTAATTCTTTTGCTGTCTTTAATTCATAATCTTTATACTTTGAAGAAAGATTTCCTTCTGATAAAATTCGATAATATGTCAAATATTCATCTACATAGCATACGTTTGTTACGCTCATTAATTTAAATAAAAACTCCAAGTCTTCTCCCCAGCTACATTCTGGTGTAAAACGGATATTATGATTCATTGCGATAGAGCGTTTGAAAACCCAAGTACTTGTTTGAGCAACAACTTGGTGTGTTAAGAATGCTTTTGCCATATCACCTTTAATAAAGTTTGTTGTATGATCAACCTTTTCGCCTGTTTCTTCGTAGAAATTCATATAACCACAATAGCACGCGTCCATGTTGTTTTTATGCATACTCTCGATTTGTTTCTCAATTTTAGTTGGATGCCATAAGTCGTCACTATCAAGGAAAGCGACGTATTCTCCGCTAGCATTTTCAATCCCTGTATTACGAGCTACTGAAACACCTTGGTTTTTTTGGTGAACGTATTTTACTTGACCCGGATATTTTTCTGCAAGATTTTTTACGATAGAAGCTGATTGATCTTTACTTCCATCATCTACAATTACAATTTCAATGTTTTTATATGTTTGATCCAGTATTGACTGCATCGTTTCTTCAATATATTTTTCTGTGTTATACAGGGGTATGACAACAGAAACAAGTTGTTTTTGTTCCATCATAGAATTTTTATCTCCTCAAATTTTTTATGTCTTGCACCATATATACAAGCCTTTTGAAAGGAAGAAGATTACAAGAACATCTGTATCAGTTTAACGCATATAAACTTTGTAAATCAACTTTCTATTATTGTACTTTGTATAAAAAGTATTTATTATAGAATGTATTGTCTTGTAAAAATATAGAAACATAATTTGAAAATTATGTATTTGAAGGGAGAAGATGAGATGTTAAGGCGATTTACTCGCAAATCTAATGTAATCCTTTTAGGGATTATTATGATAGTCGGTTTCGCGCTTCGTTTTGCAACTTTGCAAACACATGGTGCAGATTTGACTATAGCTAGCGATGATATAGGTTATCAAAAAACGGCAACCATTTTATTGGAAACAGGAATGTTAACATATCATGAGCCGGATAAACCAACTATTCATATTATGCCAGGTTTTCCAGCATTTTTAGCTACTGTATTTTACTTTTTTGGAAATGGTAATGAAGGCCTTTTTGTAGCTAAATTAATTATTATCCTATTAGGGGTACTTAGTATTTTACTAACTTATAAGATTGGTACTTATTTATTGAATCCCGCCGCAGGATTAATAGGTGCTTTCTTATTAGCTGTGTATCCTCCAGAGATTGTTATGGAAAATTTAACTTTAACAGAAGGACCGTTTTTATTCTTTTCATTGGGATTATTATATTTTAGCTTAAAATTAGCTGATACTCATAAAACGAAACATTTTCTAATTGTATTAATTTTCTACTTTTTAGCATTGTACTTACGCGTACAAGTTGCTTTATATCCAATACCATTATTTATATATCTCTTAATGAAGCGCTATCCATTCCGCGTTATGATGAAGCAAGCGATTATAAGTATAGGAATAGGACTTATCGTACTTGGACCATGGTGGGCCCGCAATTACATTCAATTTGATAAATTTATTCCACTAACTGCTGGGGCAGGGAATCCGTTATTACTTGGAACGTATCAAGGGAAAGGCTATCCAGAAGGTAAGGATATGGCAACACTTGAAATAGAATTACACGCAAAATACCCTAACCTGGAAGCACATGAATTTATGGAATTAGAAGAAAAAATAGCGAAAGATAAAATGAAAGAATGGTGGAAAACAGATAAGACCTCCATGATAGAGAGTTATTTAATCTTGAAGCCAGAAATTATGTGGAAAAAACCGTATTATTCTATAGAGCATAATATTGAAGTATTCAATGTTTCTGCAAAGGATATGAATGAAATACATAATTTTATTAAGACGATGTTCTTAATATGTACAATACTTTCATTTATCTTCCTTTTAAAAAGGTGGAGAGAGACTACATTTTTATGGTCAATCCTTTTACTGCAAACAGCTTTAACATGCTTTTATGCTGCATATGAAAGATATGCATTACCATTAATCCCATTCTTATTTATTATAATTGGAGTAGGGACCGTGGCAACGGTTATGAAAATTAGTAAACTATTAATTAGAAACAAATAGTTTGAAACGAAAAGCCCCTTGATTCTTAGAAGAATTAAGGGGCTTTTTGTATATGTTAGTATTTAAATAGAAAAAATTATTCGTTATCTGTTTCAGTTTGCGTTACGTTTAACTTTTGCTTTAATAATGCATAATCTTGCGTTAATGTTACAAGTTGATGGTGTAGCTTAGAAATTTTTCTTGTTAGGTCAAAAATTAAGATGAAACAGAATAATAATCCAAATAAGAATAAAATGGATGGTGGATATTCTACTTTTAATAGTTTTCCAATCCAATTTATAATTTTATCAGTAGAACTTAAAATAGCCATTGCAACACAAACAAAAATCCACAAAATAGCATATTTTGTTTCTAAAGTCCCGCGACGAATAGAATTAATAATTAAGAAGAATAATAACAAAATAAAGATGAATGAAAAGGTAATTATATGCATTCACTATCAACCTTTCACGATTTTTTGCATCAATATAGCAAGGCTTACTTTAACCATGTAATATGCAGATTTAAGAGGTGTGATGGAAGATTGTCCACCTTGTCGCTCTTGCATATTTACAGATATCTCATTAATGCGAAGTTTTTTCTTTTTTAAATGAATAAGGACTTCTGGCTCTGGATAATCTTTTGGATAATTGTGTGCAAAAATCTTAATTACTTCTCGATTGATAGCACGATATCCAGAAGTTGGATCCATAAATGTTTGTTTCGTTAACACTTTCAATAGGGCGGTAAAATAAAAAATACCGATTCTTCTTGAAATACTACCTTTATAAGCTGTTTTTTCTGTAAAGCGTGAACCTAGCACCATATCGCATTGGCCTTCAGCAATAGGCTGTATAATTTTGTATAAATCATCCGGATTATGTTGTCCATCAGCATCGAACTGAATTGCAATATCATATCCATTCTCATATGCATATTTATAGCCAGTTTGTACAGCTGAACCGATGCCCAGATTATATGGTAAATTAATAAGATGAACAGGGAAATTTTTTACGATTTGAGCTGTTTTATCTTGTGAACCATCATTAATAACGCAAATGCTTAATCTTGTAAAATGTTGTTTTAATTCTAATAATCTTGTTAATGTATCTGCAATTGCTTCTTCCTCATTATATGCTGGAATAATAATTAACGTTTTTGGTATTGAAATTGGTACCTCGATAGACATTATCGCACCACTCCTTACATATTTAACCACATTATGGTTATTTTCAAACAACTTTACTTAATATACCATTAATAGTATAAGGAAATAAAGGAAAAACTAATGGGTGACTTTAGGAGGGGGCCACTGAATATAAAGGCAAGAAATAGTATTTTTTATAATAAAAAATACATGCAAGGAAGAGCCCGTGCATGTATGATGAGAAGATTATGTTAAATATTCCAAGGTTTACTTAAAGTTAAAACTTCAGCCATCTCTTTACTTTTTAAACGTCCCTTTTTTCGATTTTCCGCGCGTTCTAAACCGGTTGTGTGTAACCAATGTTCTTCCTTAGTTTCAGGGAGTACTTGTGGTACGGACGAAGGCTTTCCATCTTTTATTGCCACAAATGTAATGAAGCAAGTAGCAGCAATTCTACGTTCGCCTGCTAATAAATTCTCTGCAATTACTTTTACGAAAACTTCCATTGAAGATTTCCCTGTATAACATACAAATGCTTCATAACAAACAGAATCTGCTTGGTGAATTGGAGTTAAAAAATCAACGGAATCGATAGATGCTGTTACGCAATGTTTGCGGCTATGTCTCGCAGCTGCAATTGAAGCAATACTATCAATTTCTGCTAATAATTTTCCCCCGAAAAGTGTTTGGTGATTATTTAAATCGTTCGGAAAAACACGTGTTGTTTTAATTGCTTTTGATTCTCGCATGAATTTCTTTTCCATATATTCAGCCCCTATAGTCTGTTTTCAATCAGAATGAAATGTGTAAGTGGAATACTCATATTAGATACTTAATGAAGTAAAGTGTATTCTAAAAGATGATTAGTTAAACTTCTGTATTTGTATTCATGTAACTGAAAGAAAATTTATTTTATCTAAAATGTAGTGTAAAAGAGGATTCGCTTACATTGCAAGTGAAAAGTAATGACCATGTATTTGTCATAGAAATTCCCTGTTAACCTTGTGCCTATTCATGATAGAATCGTTTTGTTATGAATGGAAATAGAGGTGCAATGGACATATGAATCATATAAGAACAAATTTTTCTTCTTTCTTTAGTAAAATAATGATTGGTACGATACTCGCATTTTTTGTTTATAGTTGTTGGTCGGCTTTTGAAACAAGTAAGCAATTTTTTGGAGGAAGTACAACAAGTATTACAATCGTATTAGTGATTTTTATTATTCTTATTTTGTTAATAGCATCGATTTTGCAATATCGTTTTACAGATAAGCAATTTCTTATTTTTCTTATAAGCATATCTATAGTTGCAAGACTGATTACAGTTCTATTTGTAGACAGTCCGATGATAGGCGATATGAAAGCTATGTATGAGTCTGCAAAGCAGATTGCAATTGGCAATAATATAGAAAATATAGCACAGTTACCTTTTATTATTTATGAATCGATCATCATTCGTATATTTGGTGATACGGTATTCGCTTTACAATTATTTAATATTTTATTTTGTACAGGAACTGCATTTTTCATTTATCGCATTGCGTCAATGGTCTTTGGAGAAGAGTGTGGTCGTATTGCATCAATGTTTTACGCTTTATATATTCCAAATATATTTATGAGTTCTGTATTAACGGCGGAATCGCTCGCAATATTTTTATTTTATTGTGCTTGTTACATATTTTTATATAAGGGATTAGACCATCCTTATATGTGGGTAATTTCAGCCATTTTATTTGCGCTTAGCAATATGATTTTCCCGATGGGGTTATTTTTACCTATTTTTATAGCTGCATATGTGCTGTTAATTGAAGTGTTTCAATCAGGGGCGAAACAAAAATTACTATTAAAAATGATAGGACTCCTTATTGTATTTTATAGTACTCATTTTGGTGTGAGTTATGGTATCAAGATGATGGGAATGTCACAGTATACAATTTCTAATGAGACTTATGTTCAAACTGTTTTAATTGGAAAAAGTGAAGAAAAAATATTCAAAAATCAAAGTGTAAAAGAGCATATTGATCAAGAGTTGAAAGAAATTGAAGAAGAAAGATTTAAACCCTTAAAACCGGTTATTAACAAATTTTCAGATGAGGGAACAAACTCTATTCTATTTAAAAGTGAAAAGCTTATATATATAGTGGTGACATTGTTTATGGCCATAGCTTTATTACATTTTCTAATCAAGAAACAACAAAATGAAGGATATATGTTGTTTGTATTATTAATTACCGGATATGTGTCGTTAAGGCTCTTCCGAGTAGATATGGCATATTATAATATTAGTATGCCAGCTTTGTTTATTTTACAAAGCTTTGGCGTTTATATGAGTTATTTTTATTGCCAAAAAATATTTTTCAGAAAATAAAAGAATCCATTTTGGATTCTTTTTTTGTAGATGGATGATAAGGATGAATGCAAAGTGGAGATTCGTCTTATCGGTTTAGTTCTAGTTGTAAATTATCCGCTGTTAAGGCCATTGTTGAGGAATCGTCTTGAATACTCTTCATTACTTGTGAGATAGTCTCTAATTCATTTTCAATTTTTTTATTTTGTTCTTTAGAGTTAGACATATCTTTTACGATTTCTTGGAAATATTGATCTGTCGCATGCATACTATCTGTCCCTTCAGATACGAGAGAGCTTATTTGTTCCACGGAAGAAGAGACGTGTATAATTTGTTCATTAGTTTTTTCAACGAGTTTTGTAACGTTGGAAATTGATTCTTTCGTTTGCTCTGATAACTTTCGGATTTCTCCCGCTACGACTGAAAAACCTTTACCAAATTCGCCAGCACGTGCAGATTCAATAGCAGCATTTAATGCTAGTAAATTTGTTTGCTCGGCGATTGATTTTACAATATCAATGATTTCGTTAATTTTGTTAGAAATATCAAGAAGCTCATGAGTATCAGTAATGATAGTTTCCATATTCGTTTGGATGCTTTCCATTCGTTTGTTTTGCAGATTTAATTGTTCTTTTCCTTTATTGGCCTTTTCTTCTGATGTCGTAGCTAATGATGTACCTGTTTTTGCAATTCCTACGATACTTTCTGATTTAGATGTTAACTGTTGAATAGAAGAGCTTGTTTTTTCAGATACTGCTGCTAGTTCTGTTGCAATATGTGTAATCGTCATAGCTGTCAGTTCTTTTTCTTTTTCATGTTCTTTTTGGATTCTTTCATATTCGGATTCATAAGCTGCAATAACGAGTTCTTGTTCTAATGTTAATAATTTATTTATTACGTTTATAGAATAAGAAAAATCGTCTATCGTTGAAATTTTCGTTTGCAAAATCTTTATGACGGAGCGAAATAATTCTTGATAAGCAGCGGTATACCATTTTCTATGTAAACCAATTTGTACGTGCCTTTTTGCAATTCTAACACGTTGTTCAATAAAATCTTCATTCATATTCCCGCTGAACAATTCTTTAATATGTGTCTTTAAAGTTTGTTTTAATTTTGGAATAGAGCTGTAGCGTTCAATAACAGCAATTAAATTAGGTTGTTTTGTGATGTTGGTGTAGAATTTTTCTGTTATCCAATCTATTTCCTCATAAATAAATGGCTGTAATACTTTAACAATTTGTAAATCTTCCTTTGAAATATGTAGCATATCCATTTGAGTTTTTAGTTCAGAATTAGCAGGCACGTTAAATATGATTTGTTGGCCTTTGCTTAATTCAATTATACTGGTGTTTGTTTTATTTTTTTTAAAAACCCCAAGCATCATTCTTCCCCCTGTTTATAAAACGTTTTCATTTTTTTATTCTAATGTAATTATATATTTTTATATACAATTACTCTATAGTATATGGAATTGTATATAAATTAAGAGAATTCTATGCAGAATTCTCTTAATGGCCTTTATTAATTTTTGCATGTGTTTTAAAGAAAACTGGGAAATGTACATTATATATTACGGTGACTACACGAATAACGAATGTTATTAATAAACAAACATAGAAAGCTAAGACGTGTGCCCCCATTGCATGTGTAATTAGGAAACTAACTGCTCCTAAAATAGAAGCAATTGCATATATTTCTTTTCGGAATACATACGGGATATCTTGAGCGCAAATGTCGCGTAAAATACCGCCCCCAATACCTGTAATAACTCCCATTGAAACGACTAAAAACGAGGCGTCAACGTGATGTGACATTGCTGCATTTGCACCAATAGCTGTAAATACACCTAAACCAACAGCATCAGAAAGCATAATAACGACTTGAAGTTTATTAATGCGCTCAAAAAACATACATGTGAATAATGCTGATAGTACACTTACGAAAAAGTAAATGGGTTTTACAAATGCGACAGGAGGCAGGTTACCAATCATAATATCACGAATAATACCGCCGCCGAGCGCAGTAGCTACAGCTAAACAAAGGACACCAAATAAATCTAGATCTTTTTTCAAACCAACTAATGTACCAGAAATGGCAGCGGCGATAATGCCAAGAAACGTAAATATATCGATTAATAACATGGCTTTAATTCCTTCCTCTTAAAGATGTTCCAGAGAAAAAATATACACTAAAGTTTTGGAAATAACAATTACTTTTCGCTACATGTAGAAAAATGGATGAAATAGCTAAAGAAAGCGTTTGAAAATGCTTGATAAGTAGCGATAAAGTAAAGTGAAAAAGTGTGGGAAGATTCATTGCATAGTTTTTTTGATGTAGCTTAGTTAGAGGGATGGTACAATAGGAGAAGTCCGTTTTGTACATTTGTATAAAATGATAAAAAAATATTTCTGTACGGTCGAAAATAAGTGTATATGTGTTAGATAGTTTTTATAGGGATAGGGAAGGATAGCTAAAAGACAATGTTTTCGGTTACTAATAATGCTGGATTTGACTAGTTTCGGCATGAAAAATAGTTCTCAATTTAAATATGAGTTATGTTATAATTGCTAGGTATGTTTAAACAGTAGAAAACTATGATTAAAAGATAATGTGAAGATTTTGTATGGAGGTCTTGGAATGTTAGCAAATCAAGCTAGGGTTAGATTTGAGCATTTTTTGCTCATTTTTATTATTTTACAGCCTGTTTTAGATTTATTAACGTCTCTTAGCATTGAGTTATTAAAAGTAAATGCGACAGTTGGAATTATGGTAAGATTCCTCATTATGGCAATGGGTGGTATTTATATTTTAATTCAGGCAAAAGAAAGAGAAAATAGGAAGTTTTTGATTTATCTTGTATTACTAGGAGCTATATTAGGAATAGGATTTATTAATAATAAGTTAATCAAGAGTCCTATTGTAATCGCAGAAGAGGTTAAATTCATTGGAAAAGCATTGTATATATATATTATGCTTGTTTCATACATTTTAGCTTTAAAATCACTGAAGAAGACAGTAAATATTAGCGATAAAGTTAGAAATAACATTGTGTATTCAACATTAATTATTAATGCTATTATGGTTATTTCTATTACAACTTCTACAGACTTTGGAAGTTATGAGTGGATGAAGGTTGGTTCCCGAGGATGGTTCTATGCAGGTAATGAACTAGGGTCAATCTTAGCTATTATTTTCCCTATTGTGGTATTATATTCTATTCAAAAAACAAAGAGCGTGAAGCACGTTTTATATTGGATTCCATCGCTTCTAATGATTTACTCTTTAATTCAAGTTGGTACGAAAGTAGGAATGGGCTCAATTGGTGCTACATTAGCGGCAGCAATCGGGATTATTGTACTACAATTATTATTTGATAGAAGAAATCCGAACAAAAAATCTCTTACACTTAATGCATTAATTGCGATTGTCCTATTAGCTGGTGTAGTTGGAACATTTAAAATGACGCCATTAGCACAAAATATGGGCATTCATAATAACTATTTAG
This sequence comes from Bacillus sp. DB-2, assembly GCF_003315125.1. Taxonomy (NCBI): domain Bacteria; kingdom Bacillati; phylum Bacillota; class Bacilli; order Caryophanales; family Bacillaceae; genus Bacillus; species Bacillus sp. DB-2. Next base: position 93,777 of record NZ_QNRN01000003.1, read on the forward strand.
CAGAACAAAATGTAGCACAGCACGGTCAAAAAGAACAAGAAATTAAAGATAAACTGAAAAAAGAACAAGAAATTAAAGAAAAAGAAGAAAAACAACATAAAGTTGAGAAACCAGAAGAAAAGGCGAAGGTAGAAGCTGAAGTTAAGAAAGAGCTTGAGAAAGAGCAAAAGAAAGAAAATCAAGAGAATCTTATTTTCAGTGGACGTCAAGTATATGAAGAGAGACATAAGCAGTTCTTTAAAGAAGCGCCAACGTCACAAAAGTTATTAGGAATGGGTTATGCAGGTAACTATAAATATAATGAACAAAAGCAGCCAGATCCGAAGCTAATCGAAATGGACTTCCATGATTGGTTTTATGATTTCGGAATTATTGGTTTTGCGTTAATGATGATTCCATTTATTTATTACGGCGTAAGAATCCTACTAGCATTTGTTACAAGATTTAAGGAAATATTTAATGTGAAATATGGAATGATTACAGCAAGCTTAGTATTAGCATTAGGTATTGCATATATTGCAGGACATATTTTGACAGCACCAGGAGTAGGGATTTACTTTGTAGTGGTGTTAGCTTATCTAATCGTAGATTTAGAAATTGAATGATAAAAATAAAAGCTAACTTTTGTTAGCTTTTATTTTTTAGTACAGTAAAATAAAGATAGATGGAAATGTAGCGAGGATTTAAAGGAGGAAAAAATATGAGGATATTGCATATGAATGCAGGAGCAGAAGATGGTGGAGGAAAAACACATATTATTTCACTGCTCGATCAATTTCCGAATGGTGAAGTAGAATTAGCAGTATTTGAAGATGGAATTGTTGCGAAAGAAGCAAGAGAGCTAGGGATAAAAGTTCATGTGTTTTCACAAAAATCTCGCTATGATTTATCCATTTTAAAAAACATAAGTGAATTCATTAATAAAGAAAAATTTGATGTAGTTCATACACACGGTCCTAGGGCAAATTTCTTTGTTTCTTTAATGAAAAAGAAATTCGCGGCAAAATGGGTAACGACAATTCATAGTGATCCATTTCAAGACTTTACTAAACAAGGCTTAAAAGGCTGGATTTTTACTAAATTAAATTTGAAAGCTTTAAAAAATATAGATTTATTTTTTGTTGTAACGAATAGGTTGAAAAAAAGCTTAGCCGCATTAGGTATTTCAAATGAAAAGATGCATGTTATCTATAACGGGATTGAATATGATCAGGAAAAAGCAGATGGCTATAATAAAAAGGAAATGTTTAATATTGATGAAGATGTGTTTACGGCAATCCAAGTAGCGCGTTTGCATCCTGTTAAAGGACATGAAGTTTTATTCGATGCGTTACAACAAACAAAATTGGAGAAAATTAAAGTGTTATTAGTTGGTGACGGGCCGTTAGAAAGAGAACTAAAGGCGTTAGCTACTGAAAAAGGGATTAATGATAAAGTTGAATTTTTAGGGCATCGTCAAGATGTGAAACAATTATTTGCTTCATCACATGTCAATTTGTTAACTTCCCATAGCGAAGGATTTCCATTAGTTTTATTAGAAGCGGCAAATCAACGTGTACCATCAATTGTGACTAGAGCTGGAGAAATCGAACCATTAATTGCAGATGAAACTTATGGGTGGATTGTACCAACTGGTGATGGAAAAGCATTGGCATCGGCATTAGAAGAGGCGTATGATAAGTGGAAAACTGGAGAGTTATCAGTAATGGGCAAGCATATTTATGAGCATGCTACTATGAACTTCTCACTTCAAAAATTATATGAAGATACGAAAGAAACATATAAGCAATTAATAGCAAAAAACCTTTAATGATAGAGAGGATAGTTAAATATGGCAGTACAAACGGTTGATATTCTAGGTGTTCCTTTCTCAACAATGACAATGGATGAAACGGTCCAATATTTAAAGGAACAACTAGAATTGGAGCAAACTCATACTTTTCAGGTAGTAACAGCAAACCCTGAAATTGTTATGTGTGCAAAAAAGGATGAAAAATTCCATAAAACATTACTAAATACCGATTTAATTACACCTGATGGTATTGGGGTTGTAAAAGCAAGTGGTATGCTTGGTACACCTGTAAAAGAACGTGTAGCAGGTTTTGATTTAATGTGTAATTTATTTGCGAAGTTATCAGAAGAGAATAAACCAGTATCTGTTTTCTTATTAGGTGCAAAACCACATGTTGTACAAGCCGCGGCTGATCATTTAACGAAGACATATTCGGCTGCATCTATCGTGGGGATACAAGATGGATATTTTAAACAAGAAGAAGAAGAGAATATTGTTTCACGTATTCAAGAGGCAAAACCAGATCTATTACTTGTTGCACTTGGCTTTCCAAGACAAGAAAACTTTATCCAAAACAATAAGCATCGTTTAGAAACGAAAATGGCTGTTGGAGTAGGCGGTAGTTTAGATGTGTGGGCTGGAGAGGTAAAGCGTGCGCCAAAATGGATTCAATCTATTCATTTAGAGTGGTTTTACAGATTATGTAGTAATCCAACACGTTGGCGTCGTCAGCTAGTATTAGCTGAATTTTTAAAAGAAGTAATGCGTTCAAAAAAGTAGCGGAATATCGCTACTTTTTTTATTTGTTTATTTTTGATAAACATTTTACTTTTGGGAATGATGAAGGAGAATTTTTTATAAGAAATTATTTTACTTATGCAATACACACATGTAAAATGATGTGTAAAGACACCTGTGTAAGGAGGACTTCTTGTGAGCAAGGTAAAAGAAATTTCGAAGCGAAAGCTACTGGGTATAGCAGGGCTTGGCTGGCTATTTGATGCAATGGATGTTGGAATGCTTTCATTTGTAATCGTAGCACTCCAAAAAGATTGGGGATTAAGTACTCAAGAAATGGGTTGGATAGGCAGCGTTAATTCAATTGGTATGGCAGTAGGAGCGCTCCTTTTTGGGATACTATCAGATAAAATAGGACGGAAATCAGTCTTTATTATTACATTATTACTATTTTCTATCGGTAGTGGTTTAACTGCTTTAACGACGACATTCGCGATGTTCCTCGTTTTACGCTTTTTAATTGGTATGGGACTTGGCGGGGAACTTCCAGTTGCATCTACTCTTGTATCAGAAAGTGTTGAAGCGCACGAACGTGGAAAAATAGTTGTACTATTAGAAAGCTTTTGGGCTGGTGGTTGGTTAATCGCAGCTCTTATCTCATATTTTGTTATTCCTAAATACGGTTGGGAAGTTGCTATGGTAATAAGTGCAGTTCCAGCGTTATATGCTTTATATTTAAGATGGAATTTACCCGATTCTCCAAGGTTTCAAAAGGTTGCAAAAAGGCCATCTGTTATTGAAAATATAAAATCGGTTTGGTCTGGAGAATATCGTAAAGCAACAATTATGTTATGGATTCTATGGTTTTGTGTGGTCTTTTCCTATTATGGAATGTTCCTTTGGTTACCTAGTGTAATGGTACTGAAAGGCTTTAGTTTAATAAAAAGTTTTCAGTACGTACTCATTATGACTTTAGCTCAACTTCCAGGATATTTCACAGCTGCATGGTTTATTGAACGTCTTGGTCGTAAATTTGTATTGGTTACGTATTTAATTGGTACAGCATGTAGTGCTTATGTGTTCGGAATTGCGGATTCATTAACAGCATTAATAGTGGCGGGTATGTTACTATCCTTCTTTAATTTAGGTGCTTGGGGTGCATTATACGCTTATACACCGGAACAGTATCCAACAACTATTCGCGGTACAGGTGCAGGAATGGCAGCTGCATTTGGGCGTATTGGTGGTATTCTTGGACCACTATTAGTAGGGTATTTAGTTGCTTCACAAGCTTCACTATCGCTAATATTTACGATTTTCTGTGGATCAATTTTAATTGGGGCACTTGCTGTAGTTATACTTGGTCAAGAAACGAAACAGAGGGAATTAGTATAAAGAGAAACCTTAATCAGTGGTGTTTTGTCCATCAACCACTGATTATTAGCCCGCACCAATCGGGATAAAAGAAAAGGGGAACCAAAGTGGTTTCCTTTTTTCTGTTTTTTTAGATAAATAATGGTATAGTAAGAAAAAGGGAATGTTTCTTACTAAAGCGAATGTATACAACAAGACATATGGACAAAGGAATTAGGTGGCTGGATAAATGAAAATCTTACTTATCATGGAAGAAACAGAAGAGCGAAGAAAATTAGTTGAGAACTTTACTGAAAACATTCGAAATGTAGAATGTTTTGAGGCGAAAACTGGAACAGAATCTTTGCTAATAATGAAAAAACATACACCTGATTTTGTTTTTTTAAATTCGCAATTAATGGATGGTACTGGTTTTGAATATTCGAGTTTGTTACGAGAAGTGAATTGTTATACGAAATTTATTTTTATTGGTGAGGATATAGAAGAGGCAATTACAGCTTTTCGTTTCCAAGCGTTTTATTATTTATTACGACCATTTCGTGAAGAAGATTTACAATTCATTTTATATAAAATGGGAAAAGAACAAGGTGAGAAAGCAAAGAGTCATCTGCGTAAACTGCCGATAGAAGGCCATGAGGGGATTAGATATATTCTCCCGGAGGATATTGTATATATTAGTAAAAATAAGGAAAACAAAACAGTTTCAATTTATACAACGAATAATCAGTATATTTCAACATACACACTCCAGGAATTAGAAAATAAACTAAATGCATATGATTTTTTACGTGTACATAAAAGCTATTTAATTAATATGTCATATGTACAAGAACTTAAACCTTATTATAATGGCACGTATAATTTGCATTTAGACAGGTACGATGAGCAACCGATTCCAGTAAGCCGTAATTATGTAAAACGGCTTCGAAATAAAATTGAGCTATGACAAGTAATGAGAGAATTTTAACATAATAGCCTAGAAATCCTTCATGATAAGGAGGATTCAAATTAAATATTCAGAAAATTTAGTACAATCTCCTCTAAGAAGTAGTAATGGGGGGATTGTACGTGAAAACATTGAAATCAATTTTACTTTGGGGAGTTATTGCAGCAGTAGGAGCATCTGCTTTTGGTGTAATAGCTTTATCACAAGGTGAGACAATTAATGCTGTATGGCTATTAGTTGCTGCTGTATCAGTGTATGCGATTGCTTATCGCTTTTATAGTAGATTTATAGCAAGGAAAGTTTTTGGCCTAGATAATAATAGGCAAACGCCTGCTCATACGTTAAATGATGGGAAGGATTATGTTCCAACAAATAAATGGGTTTTATTCGGACATCACTTCGCTGCGATTGCAGGGGCAGGTCCTTTAGTAGGACCAATTTTGGCGGCGCAGATGGGGTATTTACCTGGGACTATTTGGATTATTGTTGGGGTAGTTATTGCCGGAGCTGTACAAGATTTTGTAATTTTATTTGCTTCAATGAGACGTAATGGTAAATCATTAGGAGAAATGATTAAAGATGAAATTGGTCCTGTTACAGGATTAATTGCGATGATTGGTATTTTAGGTATTATGATAATTTTATTAGCAGTATTAGCTTTAGTAGTTGTGAAGGCACTTGTTGGAAGCCCATGGGGAATGTTTACAATCGCAGCAACAATTCCAATTGCTATTTTAATGGGAGTTTACATGCGTTACATTAGACCAGGGCGAGTAGGGGAAGGATCAGTAATCGGTATTGTTCTACTAGTCCTATCGCTTATTGGTGGACAGTATGTAGCAGAAAATCCAACGCTTGCAAGTATGTTTACTTTTAGTGGTGAAACAATTGCTATTATGCTTATCGTATATGGATTCATTGCATCGGCATTACCAGTTTGGATGCTCCTTGCACCACGTGATTATTTAAGTACATTTTTAAAAATAGGAACGATACTTGGATTAGCAATTGGTATTTTAATTGTAGCTCCAGATTTGAAGATGCCGGCAGTATCTAAGTTTATTGATGGAACAGGCCCCGTCTTCTCCGGGAATTTATTTCCGTTCTTATTTATTACAATAGCTTGCGGTGCTGTCTCTGGATTCCACGCTCTCGTTTCATCAGGTACTACGCCGAAAATGATTGAGCAAGAAGGTCATGCACAACCAATTGGTTATGGGGCAATGTTAATGGAATCATTTGTAGCAGCGATGGCTATGATTGCAGCTTGTGTATTAACACCAGGAACTTATTTTGCAATTAATAGTCCAGCAGCACTGATCGGAACAGATGTATCACAAGCGGCTCAAGTTATTTCTTCGTGGGGATTTGCTATTACACCGAATGAACTAAAAGAACTTGCTGTTAACGTTGGAGAACAGACCATTTTATCACGTACAGGTGGCGCACCAACATTAGCAATTGGTATGGCACATATATTTTCACAAGTAATAGGTGGAACGGCGATGATGGCATTTTGGTACCATTTTGCCATTCTTTTTGAAGCACTATTTATTTTAACAACGATTGATGCTGGAACACGTGTAGGACGATTTATGATTCAAGATATTTTAGGGCATGTGTACAAGCCGTTTGCGAAAACAGATTCCACAATAGCGAATGTGGTTGCTACAACGTTATGTGTATTAGGCTGGGGGTACTTCTTATATCAAGGGGTGGTTGACCCTCTCGGTGGAATTAATACGCTATGGCCACTTTTCGGTATTGCAAATCAAATGTTAGCGGGGATTGCACTATTACTTGGAACGACAATTTTATTCAAAATGGGGAAAAAGGCATACGTTTGGGTAACGCTTATTCCGACTATAGGATTACTTATTGTAACGATGACAGCTGGTTATCAAAAGTTATTTCATGAAAATCCTAAAATAGGATTTCTATCACATGCGAAAGTGTTTCAGGGAGCATTAGATGATGGTAAGATATTAGCTCCAGCTAAAAATGTTGCGCAAATGAAACAAATTATTTTTAATGACTATATTGATGCGGCACTTTGTGGAATTTTTATGATAGTTGTAATTGCTGTATTAATTTCTGCAATTCGAATTTGGATTCAAGTATTAAGAAATAAGCCAATGCCGTTAAAAGAGGCACCATATATTCCAAAAGATGAAAGTGAGTCGAGGAACTATGCTTAAAAATTTACGGAACGTATGGGGAAAGAGAAAGCAATTTATTAGTTTACTTGTCGGAGTTCCAAGTTATGAAACGTATGTAAATCACATGAAAATAAATCATCCAGAAGAGAAAATTTTATGTCAAAAGCAATTTTTTGCTGAGGCACAAGAAGCTAGATTTAATGCAAAAGGCGGAAAAATATCACGATGTTGTTAATGGAAGGGGCGAAATTTCGTCCCTTTTTATTTTGTTGTTCCACGTGGAACAACAAAATAAAAAAGTTTGGGAATTATAGGGATTTCGTAATACAATAACATATGGAAAGGGATAGATGGAAAAGAAAAAGTAGGGAGATTATTTTATGTTCAGAGATCTATTTGTAAATATGACAATTATTCTTTCCTTTATCTTTGTAGGTGGTCAGCTTTTAAGAGATAAGCCGTTAAAAGAGGGATTCGCTGTTTGGCAAAAATGTGTAGTAGGTATTTTTACTGGGATATTAGGTGTATTATTAATGCATTTTGGTGTACATATTGAAGATAGTCTGTTGGATTTACGTTACTTGGCAGTTATTTTGGCAGTTATAATTGGGGGGCCGATAGCCAGTAGTATAACAGTTGCTATCATTTTAATAACTCGGCTACTTTTTACTGATTACTCTTTAGCCTCTGAGTTGGCTTGCTATACCATCATAGTAACCGGAATTGGTATTGTCTTCATTTGGCGGATGAAAATTTCTATATTTACAAAGTGGATATGGCTTAATGTGTATAGCTTGTCTATTTTAATATTACCACTGTCTATTTTATTTAAGGATGTATCTGTAGTGGTATTATATTTTATTTGTTGTATTGTAGCAGCATACATCACATTTGTAAGTGCAAGTTACGTATTGCAATCCAATGAATTATTTCAAACGATGAAGCATTATGCAACGATAGATGCATTAACGAATCTAGGAAATGTAAGACAGTTTGATTTCGAGATGAATCGTCATATTGGTAGCAAGCATATGAAAAATGATTCACTTTGTTTATTACTTATAGATATTGATCACTTTAAGTATGTAAATGATACGTACGGTCATCCTGCTGGAGATGAAGTGTTAAAACAACTAGGGCGTATTTTGTTAGAAAATGCACCATTCCCAAATTTAGTCTTTCGAAAGGGTGGCGAAGAGTTTGCTCTGTTGTTACCGAAAAAAATGATAGCATTTGGAACTTGTATAGGGGAACAAATTCGACTAGCAGTTGAAAAGCATTCATTTCAACTGCAAAATGGGGAAAAAATTAAAATTACAGTTTCTGTTGGGCTTTCAGAATATAAAAAATCACCTGAGCAATTTATTCAATCAGCGGATGATGCGTTATATTATTCAAAAAGAAATGGTAGAAACAAGGTTAGTTCAGCATCATAGGAATTTGGGGAGTACTTTAAAACATTTCTGTAAAGTAATTAAAACCCACAGAACAATAAATGTTCTGTGGGTTTTAATCTATTTTTAAATTTATTAATAAAAAGCTTTATGTTAGACAAGTTCTTTCGGTGCAACGAATTTGCGGTATGCACCGTGATGTGTTGGTCCTACATATTCGTTAATCTTAAATGAATGACGAATTGCAGCTGTGATGAATTCTTTCGCAGTTTTTACTGCTTCTTTCACCGTTTTTCCTTTTGCAAGTTCTGCTGTAATTGCAGCAGAATATGTACAACCTGCACCGTGTGTATTTGTCGTATCAATCTTTTCTGATTCTAGAAGATCGAATGTTTCGCCGTCATATAACACATCAATAGCAGTTTCTGTACCTAGTTTGCTACCACCTTTAATCAGTACGTATTTAGCGCCTAAAGCATGGATTTTTTTTGCAGCTTCTTTCATGTCCTCAAGAGAATTAATTTTCACACCACTTAATTGATATGCTTCAAATAAGTTAGGCGTTACGACTAATGCCTTTGGAACAAGAACGTCACGTAAGCAGTCATTTGTTTCAGGATGTAACGCTTCATCCGCTCCTTTACATACCATAACAGGATCAACTACTACATTTTCGAAATTGTGCTTTTCAATTGTTTCCGCAACCATTTCGATAATTTCTACTGATCCAAGCATACCCGTTTTTAAAGCATCTACGCCAACGCCTTCAATTGTCGTTTCTAATTGTGGTTTTAATGTAGAAGCTGGGATTGGGAATACGTTATGTGCCCAGCCGTTATGTGGATCCATCGTTACGATTGTCGTAAGGGATGTCATTCCGTATACACCAAGTTCTTGGAATGTTTTTAAATCTGCTTGTATACCAGCACCGCCACTTGTGTCAGAACCAGCGATAGTAAGTGCCTTATTTAATGTCATTATGAAAGCCCCCTCAAGTGATATAATGAAAACTATGTTTTCACCATTATATCAATGTTACGAATAAGTACAAAGTGAAAAGTAGATGATTTATGTTAAGTACTATTTAAAATCTTGTATGTAGGAGACGAATTATGTTTCAAGAGAATCGTACAAATGAATTAGTTATATTAAAAGAGATTGCAGAAACGTTGAATACCTCAAATGATACATATCACGTACTTCAAGCTGTGCTGGAAAAGCTGTTGAATGTAACTGGTTTAACGACAGGATGGATTTTCCTTGCGGATGAAAATGGTAGATATACAAAATTAATTGATTACCAATTACCAGAGGGATTGAAATTCGAAAATAAACGACCGATGTGTGAGGGGAATTGCTGGTGCTTACACCGCTTTGTGGAAGGAAAACTAGAGCGAGCAGTTAATATTATTGAATGTAAGAGAATTAATAATGCGATTGAATACAACTGGGGAGATACAGAAGGGATTGTACATCATGCGACAGTACCGCTAAAAGCGGGAGAAGATGAATTTGGCGTGTTAAATGTAGCTAGCCCAGGTAAAACGCATTTTTCGGAAGAAGAATTAGTACTATTACAATCAGTTGCCTTTCAAATTGGAACGGCATTAAAGCGTACAAAACTGTATGAAAATGAAAAGAGAAGAGCTCATTATTATGTAAAGTTAGAACGCTTTATTCAAGCTTTAAGGACAATTCATAAATTTAATGCATTACCAGAAGAGATTGTAATGCAAATAGGGAGCTTATTTCTATGGGAGCAAGTTGTATTCTTTATTAGAGAAGAAAATGAACTAGCTGTGAGAGCTTCTTATAAGAAAGGTGAACTACAAGATGATTTGAGGGCAGCAGCACAGGAAGCGTTGGAAAAAGAAGAATCTGTTTTGTTGAAGCGTCAGGTTGGTAATATAGAACATCCCAATAGGGCAGTTATCGCTATTCCGATACATATTCAAGATCATATATTTGGAGTATTAAGTGTAAGTTCTAATAATGGAGAATTTGATATAAATACGATAGATGTAGTACAAGCGTTAGCAAATCATATTTCATTAATGATAGAGAACTTAAGATTAAATGAAAAACGCCGCGAACTTGTACGAATGGAAGAGCGTAATCGTTTAGCTAGAGATTTACATGATTCTGTTTCACAAAAGTTGTTTTCATTAACGTTTATGACGAAAGGCGCTGAAGCTGTCTTAAAGGGTCAAAATGAAAAGGTAGATCAGTCTTTGTATGAGATGCGTGAATTAGCACAAGGTGCCTTAAAGGAAATGAGGACATTAATTTGGCAGCTCCGTCCAGCTGGATTAGAGAAAGGGTTATTACCAGCTTTAAAGCAATATGGTGAAAGTTTAGGATTGAAAATTCGGGAGCAAGTTACAGGTGTACGTGATTTGCCGCGTGTAGTAGAAGAAGCGCTATGGCGAATTGGACAAGAAGCTTTAAATAACGTAAGTAAGCATGCGAATGTAAGAGAAGCGACGATTTATTTCAAAGTGACGGAGAAAAATGTATCATTAGAAATAGTCGATCAAGGAAATGGGTTTGTAGAAAAGGATATAAAAGAGAAGAAATCACTCGGTATGACTACGATGCGTGAAAGAGTAGAATTAGTTGGTGGAACAATTAAAATTGTAAGTAGTAAGAAACGAACGAGTATAAAAGTAAATGTACCATTATGATGTGAAAATGAGGGAAGTTTGTGAAAATAAAAGTATTGTTAGTTGATGATCATACAGTTGTTTTAAAAGGATTAGCATTTTTTCTAAGCACACAGGAAGATTTTGAATTAGTTGGTGAAGCAAACAATGGGAAAGAGGCGCTAGTGAAAGTAGGCGAAACGAGTCCAGATGTCGTATTAATGGATTTATATATGCCTGAGATGGATGGAATTGAGGCAACAGCTTGTATTAAAAAAGAATATCCAAACGTGAAAGTAATTGTATTGACTAGTTTTTCTGATCAAGCTCATGTATTGCCGGCACTAAAAGCTGGGGCGAGCGGTTATATTTTAAAAGATATTGAACCAGATCAGCTTGTTGAAGCTATTCGAAGCGCGTATAAAGGTAATATTCAATTACATCCAGATATAGCAAATGCCCTTCTTTCTCAAACATTACCACAGGAAGAGAAAGAAGAAGAACCTTCGGTTCAAGTGGATGTATTAACGGCGAGAGAAAATGAAGTATTGCAGTTATTGGCGAAAGGGATGAGTAATAAAGAAATTGCTTCTGTTTTAGTTATTACAGAAAAAACGGTAAAAGCTCATATGAGTAGTATTTTGAGTAAGTTACATTTATCCGATCGCACACAAGCAGCATTATATGCAGTGAAAAATGGAATCGTATAAGACAAAAGTCGTAAGACCTAGTTCGCCTTTAGAAGGTGGACTTTTTTTATGGAAAAATACGTCTATGTGAGGACGTAATTGTCTTGATATAAAGATAAAATGTATTTGTAAGCAACAATAATTATAAGGGAGTACCCTTTTTCGTAAGTAATATATAACAACATAAGAGTGAGTAGTAGGAGGAAAAACAATGGCAACAGTTTTATTTGTAAAAGCAAACAACCGCCCAGCGGAACAAGCAGTTAGTGTGAAATTATACGAGGCATTTTTAGAAAACTATAAAGAAGCGCATCCAAATGATACAGTGGTAGAACTTGATTTATATAAAGAAGAATTACCATATGTAGGCGTAGATATGATTAATGGTACATTCAAAGCAGGTAGAGGATTTGATTTAACAGAAGAAGAAGCAAAAGTGGTAGCAGTTGCTGATAAGTATTTAAATCAATTCTTAGAAGCTGATAAAGTAGTTTTCGGTTTCCCATTATGGAACTTAACGATTCCGGCCGTATTACACACGTATATTGATTATTTAAACCGTGCTGGTAAAACGTTTAAATATACACCAGAAGGTCCAGTTGGGCTTATTGGAGATAAGAAGATTGCATTATTAAATGCACGCGGCGGCGTATATTCTGAAGGACCAGCAGCTGAAATGGAAATGGCTGTAAAATATGTAGCGAGCATGATGGGCTTCTTCGGTGCAACAAACATGGAAACGGTAGTTATTGAAGGACATAACCAATTCCCAGATAAAGCAGAAGAGATCATTGCAGCAGGTCTTGAAGAAGCGGCTAAAGTAGCAAGTAAATTTTAATTTAAATTATAATCGCCACTCAAAAAACAGCATTAACTTTTATGTTAATGCTGTTTTTTATATTTTTAGCTCGTCAGCAAGTTTTTCTAATTGATTTCGATCTTGTATATAATATGTTCGTCCTTCCTTTTTTAAGTAGTTTTGCTGGCAAAACTGGTTTAATACATATAAAAGGTGACGGTAGCTGACATTTAAGTATTCCGAAGCCTCAGTATGTTTTTCTGTATAACTGTTATTTTGTTCTGTTAATAGAATAAAAGCCGCTAATTGATTTTCGAACGGATAACTATTGTTTTTGGCATAACTTTCTGTTCGGGTAATTGTTTTTTCGCCGATAAATTTGCATAGTTTCTGTAGAAAGGTAGCATCTTGCAATAAAAGATGCTGACAATCTTTAAGAGGAAGCGCTAGGCAAATACAATCTTCAATCACCTCAACCGCTTTCGTAACAGATTCTACGCCAATTAATCCTAATTCCCCAATGAATGAAGGTGCTTGAATAAAATTAATTAAAGAAACTTTCCCATTTTTATGGCTCATATATATTTTGGCTTTCCCGGAAATTAAGTAATAGAGATAAGGGAGGTCGATTCCCTCCTTACATATCCTTTCTTTCTTTTGAAAAGAATGTAGTTCAGCATACGGTAAGACATCAAAAGAAAAAAGAGTATGGAAGTTATAAATTTGCATGTAATGAGAGATTTCTTCGCTATTTTTACTGACTTTCATGTTTTCACCTCATGTTTAGTATGAGATATCTCCTATTATTTTTACAAGGAAGAATGATACGATTTATGTAAATTTGTTTTTGTAGAAAAGAGAGTGTGAGGGGTTTATGAAAAAATATAAAACATTGCTATTTGATGTAGATGATACATTGTTAGATTTTCAGAAGGCAGAGAAAGTGGCGTTACGTATGCTCTTTGAAGAGAAAGGGATTCCTTTAACTAGCGAGGTTGAAGCGCAGTATAAAAAAATTAATAAAAGCCTTTGGGATGCTTTTGAAGAAGGTGAAATAAATCGTGATGAAGTCGTAAATACACGATTTTCGATTTTGTTTAAAGAGTACGAGGAAGAAGTAGATGGGATATTATTCGAAAATAATTATCGCAGCTACTTAGAAGAAGGAAACCAACTAATCCAAGGTGCGTTTGAATTTATAAATCAAATTCAAAGTGAGTATGATTTATATATAGTGACAAACGGTATTTCTAAGACGCAAGATAAACGTTTGCGTAATGCAGGATTACATTCATTGTTTAAAGATATTTTTGTTTCTGAAGATACGGGATTCCAAAAGCCGATGAAAGAGTATTTTGAATATGTTTTTGAACGTATTCCTAACTTCGCTTCTGAAGAAGGACTCATTATTGGGGATTCGTTAAGTGCCGATATTAAAGGTGGATATGTAGCAGGAATTGATACTTGTTGGTTTAATCCAGAAAAGAAATCAAATGATAGCGAGATTGTGCCAACATATGAAGTGCATAGTTTTGAAGAGTTACACGCGCTATTAAAGCAGCACGTATAATAAGAATAGGCAGTGGAACTTTTGTCCCCACTGCCTATTTTTATTAATTTGTAGTTTCGTTATGTTTAGGAAGCGGAAATGCATTCCCAATCGCGGCTGCCCCGAGCATCGGTAATAATAAATTGAGCGGGAAAAACATGAGTAATAGTAATGTTATAGCTATTGGTTTTCTTAATGCATAGCTTGAAATAGCTGTCGTGACGATGGCTACAGAAGCTATTGGATCTATAGGGATAATAGAAGCTATAGCATATCCGATACTTGATCCAGTAAATATAATTGGGAAAATATGTCCGCCGCGCCAACCCGTATTTAAACAAACGGCAGTAATACATAATTTTAAAATTCCTGAAAGAAGTAGTACCCAGAAGGATAAATGGCTCCATTCAACGACTAAATCTTTTAATTGATGTTCCCCTGAGAACAACGTGTAAGGAAGAAAAGTTCCTGTAATTCCTAATAAAATACCGCCTATAATTCCAAGTGATACCTTGTATTCTTTGAAGGGGTGGATTAATTTCTCTAATGTGAATTCTAATTTGAAATAAAAGAAACCAACTATAGCACCAATGCTAGCAAGTGGTAGAAAGGCGATCCATTCATTAAGAGCAAGAGACCCTTCCCCAAAATCAACAATAAAGGATCCACGATTATCGAGTTTACTAAGCAATAAGTAAACGGAAAAACCGGCAAAAGTGGTAGCTAAATATACAATTGCTTTTTTTCCTTTCGAAAATTCATTAATTTGTTCACCCTCATTTTCATTCGGAGCTAAATAACCGAATAATGGTGCATTAAAAATAACACTTAAAGTGGCACCAATTCCAACCTCTGTTAGTTCATTCATTCCCTTTAAAGCAAATTTAAAGCGATCTCCTACCCATGTACAAAGTCCACCGATAATTCCAACAAGTGCAGCTTCTGGTCCTAAACTAGCTCCAAATATTAAAACGATAATTGCAGTTAAAGTAGCTTTATGTACAAAACGGTATTCAATTCTACCTGTTTTTTTATATTCATCCATCACTTCTGGCATAAGACGTGGATATGTACCGAAGTGTTTTTGTGATAAACCAACGAGGATACCACCGATGATTGTTACACAAATGGTGTAATAAGGGGGAGAAGAGAAAAGAGTAGGTAAGTATCCCCAAATAAAGTGAATTCCGATATTTATTGTGACTAAAAATGACCAGACCGTGACTCCGACTATAGAGCCTAAAAGAATGCCATATAGGACGAGTATATGGTGCATGTCCTTTTTATTTGTCATGTTGTACCTCCGTTATGTAAATTTTCATGTAGAAAGGATTAAATATGCTAGTGTGAATTGAATATATATATAGTATCTTTTTGAGGGGGTGGCTTATTCAATATATTGGGATCTCATGAAAATTTGAAACCAACGCGGTTAAACCACTTATTTAATTCTATATATGGATTGGAGTTTTTAAAAGGTCTTTTTCAAATGAATATGGAATATATTTCTTTTATTGTTTGTATTAAATTCCTTGCATTTAATTTAGAACATTCAGAAAAACTATTTGACATCAGGAAATTATTGCTATAAAATCAACGGTAATTGCATAGTCTTATCAAGAAAAGGTGGAGGGACAGGCCCGATGAAACCTTGGCAACAGCCGTATAACGGAATTGTGCCAAATCCTGCAGGTAATAATCCTGAGAGATAAGAAAGATCCTTTAGAGCGTGTTTTCAAACTGCTCCTTTCTTGTTTTCAGGAAAGGGGCAGTTTTTTTATTTTGCATAAAGTGAAACTTTAATCAGTGGGGGTTTTGTCCCTCCCCGCGGATTATTAGCCCACACCAATCAGGTAGTTATCTCCCGCCTAACTTCCTCGCATTCGCCGAATTTTGAGGTGGGAGTCTTACTGACCGCAAATAGCGGGATAAAAGAAAGGAGAATGAGAGATGGGAGAATCATGGGGGAAAGGAACGATTTGTGTGCAAGGCGGCTATACGCCAAAAAATGGTGAGCCGCGTGTTTTGCCGCTTTATCAAAGTACAACGTATAAATACGATACTTCAGATGATTTAGCAGCACTATTTAATTTAGAGGCAGAAGGATATATATATACGCGTATTGGAAATCCTACTCTAGCTGCATTCGAGCAGAAGTTATCGGATTTAGAAGGCGGTGTAGGGGCTGTTGCAACAGCTTCTGGGCAGGCAGCTATTATGCTTGCGGTTTTAAATATTTGCAGTAGTGGAGACCATTTACTTTGTTCTTCAACTGTTTACGGAGGAACGTTTAATTTATTTGGAGTGAGTTTGCGTAAGCTTGGCATCGATGTTACGTTCTTTAATCCTAATTTAACGGCAGATGAGATTGTGGCACTTGCCAATGATAAGACAAAACTCGTTTATGCAGAGTCGTTAGGAAATCCAGCAATGAACGTTTTGAATTTCAAAGAACTTTCAGCAGCAGCAAAAGAATTAGAAGTACCTTTTATCGTTGATAATACATTAGCGACGCCTTATTTATGCCAGGCGTTTGAACATGGGGCAAATATCATTGTCCATTCTACAACGAAATATATTGATGGCCATGCAAGTTCTCTAGGCGGCATTGTAATAGACGGAGGGAACTTCGATTGGACAAATGGAAAATATCCTGAGCTTGTCGAACCTGATCCGAGTTATCACGGCGTAAGCTATGTTCAAAATTTTGGAGCAGCAGCGTATATTGTGAAAGCGCGTGTTCAATTATTAAGAGACTACGGAAACTGTATGAGCCCATTCAATGCATATATTAGCAACATTGGCCTGGAAACATTGCATTTACGAATGGAGCGTCATAGTGAAAATGCTCTCGAAGTTGCTAAGTGGCTTGCTAATCATGAGCGTATTGAATGGGTGAATTATCCGGGGTTAGATAGTAATGAAAATTACTCGTTAGCACAAAAATATTTGAAAAAAGGTGCTAGTGGAGTTTTAACTTTCGGTATTAAAGGCGGATTAGAAGCAGCAAAAGAATTTATCGCAAATGTAAAACTTGCAACTCTTGTAACGCATGTAGCTGACGCAAGAACTTGTGTAATACATCCTGCTAGTACGACGCACAGACAATTAAGCGCAGAAAATCAGCGTTTAGCTGGCGTTACATCTGATTTAATCCGTTTATCGGTCGGTATAGAAGATGTTTCTGATATTATTGCAGATTTAAAAGCGGCGCTAGTCGGAGGCAAACAACATGCCGATCATAATTGATAAAGATTTACCAGCTCGCAAAGTATTGCAGAAGGAAAATATTTTTGTAATGACGAAGGAGCGAGCAGTAACACAAGATATACGTGCTTTGAAAATTGCTATATTAAATTTAATGCCTACAAAGCAAGAAACAGAGGCGCAATTACTTCGTTTAATTGGAAATACGCCGTTGCAATTAGATGTACATTTACTTCATATGGAATCGCATCTGTCTCGCAATGTAGCGCAGGACCATTTAACGAGCTTCTATAAAACATTTCGTGATATTGAGGATGAAAAATTTGATGGACTCATTATTACAGGAGCACCAGTTGAAACTCTTTCTTTTGAAGAGGTAGATTATTGGGAAGAGCTTGGACGTATTATGGAGTATTCAAAAACGAATGTAACATCTACGCTTCATATTTGCTGGGGGGCACAAGCAGGTTTGTATTATCACTATGGTGTGCCGAAGTATCCTCTTGCGGAAAAAATGTTTGGTGTATTTGAACATGAGGTTCGCGAGCAACATGTGAAATTGTTACAAGGGTTTGATGAAGTGTTTTTTGCTCCGCATTCTCGTCATACAGAAGTAAGAGAGAGTGATATTGAAAAGGTGAAAGAATTAACGTTATTAGCCAATTCTGAAGAAGCAGGTGTTCATCTTGCTATTGGGCAAGATGGAAGGCAAGTTTTCGCACTCGGACATAGTGAATACAGTTGTGATACGTTAAAGCAAGAATACGAACGGGACTGCCAAAAAGGGTTAAATATTGATGTGCCAAAAAATTATTTTAAACATAATAATCCAAATGAGAAGCCACTTGTTAGGTGGAGGAGTCACGGGAATTTATTATTCTCTAATTGGTTGAATTATTACGTGTATCAAGAAACCCCTTATGTATTGTAAATGATTGTGTAACACGTGGTAGCGTTTTCCTTGTAAAGATTAACCTTTATTTTTCCGAATGTTCTAAATTCATTGTTTTTCAGATTTTTCGTCTATATAATTCATCTAAACACAATTTTTGAGGGGTGGACAGTATTATGAAAGAAATTCAAGTGGGGTTATTAGGTCTTGGGACAGTTGGTAGTGGTGTAGTTCGTATTATTACAGATCATCAAGAACGACTTATACACCAAGTAGGTTGTCCAGTGAAAGTAACGAAAGTATTGGTGCAAAACATTGAGAAAGAGAGAGAGGTCGACGTGCCTTCTACTCTATTAACACAAAATGTGAATGAAATTTTAGATAATCCAAATATTGATGTTGTCATCGAAGTGATGGGTGGCATTGATGATGCAAAAGCATATATTTTACAAGCTTTACAAAGTGGGAAGCACGTTGTGACTGCAAATAAAGATTTAATGGCATTACACGGAGCGGAATTATTAGCGGTAGCAAAGGATAATAAGGCTGATCTATTTTATGAAGCAAGTGTAGCGGGAGGAATTCCGATTTTACGAAGCATCGTAGAAGGACTTTCTTCAGATCTTATTACGAAAGTAATGGGAATTGTAAATGGAACGACAAATTTTATTTTGACGAAAATGTCAGACGAAGGGAGAGCATATAACGACGTGTTAAAAGAAGCTCAGCAGCTTGGATTTGCAGAAGCAGATCCAACATCAGACGTAGAAGGTTTAGATGCAGCAAGAAAGATGACGATTTTGGCTACTCTCGGTTTCTCTACAAATGTAGAGCTTGGAGATGTGAAGGTAAAAGGGATTACTTCTATTACAGCAGAAGATATTGAATATAGTAAGAGCTTAGGCTATACAATTAAATTAATTGGCCTTGCAAAGCGAGATGGCGAGAAATTAGAGGTTACAGTTGAGCCAACTTTACTTCCAAATGCACACCCTCTTGCGGCAGTGCAAAATGAATATAATGCTGTGTATGTGTATGGTGAAGCGGTAGGAGAAACGATGTTTTATGGCCCGGGAGCAGGAAGCTTACCGACAGCGACAGCTGTTGTTTCTGATCTAGTTGCTGTAATGCAAAATATTAGGTTAGGTGTAACAGGAAATAGTGCTGTAGTTCCGCAATATCAAAAGGTACTAAAAGAGCCAGATGAAATTATTGTGAAAAAGTTTTTAAGACTTCATGTGAAAGACGAAATTGGTGTGTTTGCAAAAATTACATCATTGTTCTCTGAGCGCGGTGTTAGTTTTGAAAAGATTATTCAAATGCCACTTGAAGAGAAAGGGAAAGCAGAAATAGTAATTGTAACGCATCGTGCTTCTCTTGCGGATTATGAGTACATTCTACATACATTGCAATCGTATGAAGAAGTAGATTGTGTGAAAGCAAATTATCGAATTGAAGGAGATGCTAAGTAGTATCTCTTCTAATAAAACGAAAAAACCTATTAAGCGGCTTGCTTAATAGGTTTTTTTCTATTTAAAATCTGCGTACCAACTTGAATAAAAGCTTGAATAATCCAACCTGTTGTAAAGGATAAGATAATTGTTCCAAAATAGATTGGCCCATCTAATAAGAAGCTTAATGTTAAAAATAAAAAAGCTAATGAAATTTCTGTTCTTCTAAATGTCCATTTCTTTTTCTCAGCAACAGTTAAAACGAAAGCCTCTTGAGGTGCTGCGCAAAGGTTAGTAGAGACGTAAAGACCAATTCCGGCTCCGACGAATAGATTTCCGCAAATAAGTGTTATATATTTTGGAAGAGAGCGGATAATGTCCATAATGGTCGTAATAGAACCAACCCAATCAACAAAAAGAGAAATAAGAATCATTGTGACAATTGTGCCGATTGTAATTTGTTTTTTGTCCCAAAAGAGTACGATCAGGGTAAAAACAAAGTTAATCATGAAAATCCAAAAACCAATACTTATCCCAAAATTTTGATATAGTGCAATAAAGAAGGAATCATAAGGGCTAAGTCCAAAGGAAGTAATTGTCGTCATCATATTAATACCGATGGCGAGAATGAGTAAACCGCCAATGAAAAATATATATTCTAGTTTGAATCGAAGCATAGTTGTATATCCTTTCAAAATGTATTTGCTAAGAAAGGATATACTGTGGAAAGCTTACCAGGTCAAGCGAGAATTTTTGAGGGGAAGGGGAGAATGAGATGACTAATATAAGAAAGATTGCTGAACTTGCTGGGGTATCTGTTTCAACTGTTTCACGTGTACTCAATAATCATCCGTATGTGAATGAACAGAAACGAAAAGAGATTTTAGCGATTATTGAAGAATTAAATTATACGCAAAATGTGAATGCGATTCATTTAGTGAAAGGAAAAACGAATGTAATTGGCGTTTTATTGCCGCACGTAAATGATCAATATTACAGTGCCATTATTGGGGGGATATCAAAGGAAACCGCAAAGAACAATTATAATATGATGCTTTGCCAGACAAATTATAGCGAAGAAAAAGAGCTTGAAATTTTACATATGTTAAAAATGAAAAAGCTTGATGGAGTAATTATATGTTCACGGACAAATAGTAAGGAAAAGCTTGAAGAGTATACGAAGTTTGGTCCAATTGTGATGTGTGAAGAAATAGATTCGAAATTCATTTCGAGTGTACATATTGATTACTACAAAGTATTTTTGCGCGGGATGAAAAGCTTAATAGATGCTGGTCATACACGTATCGGATATTGCATTGGAAGAAGTAATAGTATTAATAGCCAGAGGCGAAAAAAAGCGTATGAGGATTCACTTCAACAGATTGTTGTAACACCGTTAGATGCCTGGAAGTTTAAGGGCTGTTTTACGGTGGAAGATGGGCGCAATGTAGTCAGGGAATGGGCTCGTATGTCTGTAAAACCGACGGCTTTTCTTGTATCTTGCAATCATATTGCTGCAGGAATGGTAACGGAGGCGAAAAAACAAGGGATTCGTATCCCAGAGGATATTACGATTATCGGATGTGATGATCAAGAGGTGGCAAATATATTAGGTATTACGACGATTTCGCATTCCAGTAAAAATGTTGGTGTAAAGGCATTTGAATTATTATATGAAAAGATTAATGATGAGGAAATAGATGTGAAACATGTAGAGTTATTACCAAATTTGGTAGATAGGGAAACGACATAATAGAGAAGGTGTGAAAATCGCTTTTCGAAAATTCGTTTGGTATAATTATGGACAATCTATAGGGGCTAAAAGGGGTTTTGATATGAGATCAAAATTAGTAAAAGTAATTCTACTCATTACAATTGCGTCTTTCTGTTTATTTGCATATGGTTTTGTTTCGGGTGTAAATGATGTATTAAATCCGAAAGCTTCAAAATTAATTACGAAGACTGACGTAGTGGAAAAAGAGAAAAAGAAAACAGGAACGTTACAAGTAGTTAGTTTAGGTGATTCGTTAACGCGCGGCGTTGGTGATAAAGAAGGAATTGGCTATATTGGACGAATGAAAGAGAATTTACAAAAAGATTATAAACAAAAAGTTGCACTAAGCAATTTGGCAGTTAGTGGTGCGAAAATGCCCGATTTGTTAAAACAAATCGAAAGCAGCGGAGCTCAATATTCAATTAAGCAAGCAGATGTAATTGTTTTAACAATTGGAGGAAATGATTTGTTCCCAGGATGGGAATCGCTCGGAAAGATAGATTTAGAGACGTATCGTCCTGATACGGAAACGTTTCAAAATGAAGCGAAGAAAATTATAGAAGAAATTCGTAAATTAAACACAGATAGCCCTATTTTTTGGCTAGGATTATACAATCCTTTTGAAGATGTAGAAGATTTGAGAGGTTCATCAAATATTGTTGTTGATTGGAACGCTTCTTTAGAGAAGTTAGCATTAAATGATAAAAACGTATATATTACACCGACATTTGATTTATTCCAAAATCGTGGGAAAGATTTATTATACTCAGATCATTTTCATCCGAATGAAGTAGGTTACACATATATGGCGGAGCGTTTAGTCCAAAATGTTGTAAGTAAATTAAAACTAGAGCAAGGAGGGGTAAAATGACGACGATACTTTCTGTACGAGACTTGAAGAAGGTAATTGGAAAGAAGACTCTTGTGGAGGACATTTCATTTGATGTAAAACAAGGAGAAGTGTTTGGCTTTTTAGGACCGAACGGAGCCGGGAAAACGACAACAATTCGAATGTTAGTCGGACTGATTAAAGCGACAGAAGGTACTATTTCTATCGGTGGTTATTCTATTAAGGAAAATTTCAGAGAAGCGATGCGTCAAATTGGAAGTATCGTTGAAAACCCAGAGCTTTATACATATTTAACGGGATGGGAAAACTTAAAGCAATTTGCGCGCATGCTTGGTGATATATCAGATGAACGTATTGTTGAAATTGCAAAAATGGTTCATTTAGATGAGCGTATTCACGATAAGGTAAAAACATATTCCCTTGGTATGAAGCAGCGCCTTGGAATTGCACAGGCGCTACTTGGAAACCCGAAATTGCTCATATTAGATGAACCGACGAATGGTTTAGATCCAGCTGGGATTAGAGAGCTTAGGGAATTTATACATAAGCTTGTAAAAGAAGAAAATATGAGTGTATTTATTTCGAGTCACTTATTAAGTGAAGTGCAACTGATATGCGACCGTGTTGCTATTATTCATAAAGGAAAAATGATAACAGTTGCACCTATTGAAGAGTTGATCAAAACAGCGAGTGATCGTGTGGAATGGGTCGTTACACCGATTTCCAAAGCGAAAGACATGTTAGACGCTGCTGAAGAGATAGAGGAAGTTAGTGTAGAAGATGAGCGTTTATTATGTCGTATGGATGTTGCGTCTATTAATGTTTGGAATAAGCATTTTGTAGAAAACGGGATAGATGTACATAGCGTCAAAGAGCTTGTATTTACGCTAGAAGATTTATTTATTGAACTCACAAGGGGTGAGCAACATGCGTGAATTTGCGAATCTAGTTTTAAATGAATCAGAAAAGATTTATCGTAAGAAACGGATTGTTGTTGTCATGCTTATTTTAGCAATCTTGATTCCACTTTTTGTGTATGCTCAGTATCGTGAAATAGAAACGACGCAAAAAAGGCTTGGTACGACCGATTGGAAAGTATCATTACAGCAACAAATTGTTGATTCACAAAACCGCTTGAACAATTCTAGATTGCCAGAAGAATGGCGGGATTGGTTAAAAGTAAGAGTGGAACAACAACAATATTATTTAGATCATAATATTAATCCGACTGCGCCAGGAGCACCGACATTTGTGAGGGCGTTTATTGAACAAGGAATAACGTTATTTATTCCATTGCTCGTTATGATTGTCGCCATTGATATTGTTTCAGGAGAACGAAGCGATGGTACGATGAAAATGCTTCTGACGAGGCCAATTCGACGCTGGAAAATACTCCTTAGTAAATATGTGACGATGTTATTTTTCATTTCGCTCATATTGCTTCTTGTCGGTTTGTTTGCTTACGCATTATCAGGGCTTGTATTTGGATACTCTGGATGGAATTTACCTGTGCTAACAGGATTCGTCATTGATAAGGAAACGTTAAATACAAACTTTGTACACCTTATTCCGCAGTGGCAATACATTTTAATGGCGTACGGACTAGCTTGGTTTGTTGCTATCGTTGTTGGAACTATATCATTTATGGTCTCTGTTTTAATTCGTAATACACCAGCTGGTATGGGCGTTATGTTAGCTGCGTTAATTGCAGGCGGCATTTTAAGTTCATTCGCAACGTCTTGGGAAGGTGCGAAATACATTTTTAGTGTCAACTTATCGCTAACGGATTATTTATCAGGAAAACTGCCTGCATTACAAGGATTATCGATGGGATTTTCTTTAATGAATTTAACGGTTTGGGCAGTAGTTTCCCTTATCATTTCATTTGTAGTATTTACAAGGCAGGATATGGTGAATTAATTGGATAGGAAGTGAAGGCATGGAAAACATTTTGCAGAATGATTGGGGACCATTACTTGGGCCAGAATTTGAGAAAGAATACTATCAAGCTTTAGCTAATCTTTTAAAAGAAGAGTATGAGGAGCATGTGATTTATCCAAAGAAAGAAGATATTTTTAACGCTCTAGAGTATACAAGTTATGAAAATACAAAGGTTGTTATTTTAGGACAAGACCCATATCATGGACCGAATCAAGCACATGGTTTAAGCTTTTCGGTACAACCTGGTATTAAAACGCCGCCATCATTGCTAAATATGTACAAAGAACTTCGAGATGAATACGGTTATGAAATTCCGAATAATGGTTATTTAGTAAAATGGGCGGAGCAAGGGGTTTTACTATTAAATACTGTGTTAACGGTTCGTCAAGGTGAAGCGAATTCTCATAAAGGAAAAGGATGGGAGCATTTCACAGATCGCGTAATTGAGCTATTAAATGAACGTGAAAAGCCAGTTGTTTTCATATTATGGGGACGCCATGCTCAGGCGAAGAAAAAGTTAATTACGAATACGAATCATTATATTATCGAGTCCGTACATCCAAGTCCATTATCAGCAAGACGTGGTTTCTTTGGAAGTAAGCCGTACTCTAAAGTAAATGAGATTTTATCTAACATGGATGAAAAAGAAATCGATTGGCAAATTTCGAATATATAAACGCAAAAAAGGTAGCTAACGATTGTTAACTACCTTTTTACTATTACTGTTCATTTTTTAGTTTTGCATCTAGTACAAAAGTACCAAATGGGATAACTGATGCAGCAAGTGCACCAAGTGCCCATAAAATTGTTTTACGGTGTACGATTGTTACTTGAATTACCGCAAAGATGAATAGAATAAATAAAACGCCATGAGCCATACCTGTAATTTTAACAGCTGTTGCAAACCCTGCAAAATATTTTAATGGCATTGCTACAAATAATAGTAATAGGAAAGAAATCCCCTCAATTAAGCCGATTGCTCTTAATCTTCCGATTGGTGTAGATAACATGAAGTAGCCTCCTTTAATGTATGCTTGTATATAGTAAATTTGTATTCTTTTTCAAAATGAAATAGTCTATTTTGTTTAATTATATACAAAAAGAAAGTTTACACTACGAGAATAGTGCAAAGTTCAAAATATAGTCACAAAAGCATTGCAATTTAAATAAAAACCTATTTGAAGTATTTGACTTCAAATAGGTTTTATGAATGAAAATATTAAACAAGCGCTTTGCTTTTTAGTACAAATTTCTCTACAACTTTAGCAACGCCATCGTTCATATTTGTATCTGTTACATAGTTTGCAATTTCTTTAATATCATCTGGTGCATTGCCCATCGCAACGCCAAGACCAGCAAATTCAATCATCGCTTGATCGTTATAGCTATCGCCCATTGCGATAACTTCTTCGCGTTTAATACCAAGTTTTTGGATTAATTGGTTTAAGCTCGTTCCTTTCGTAACACCATGTTCAGTAAATTCTAAGAAGAATGGTTTAGAGCGCATAACACTTAATTGACCTTCTAGTTGTTTTTGTAGTTTCTTTTCTACTTCAACAAGGCGTTCAGCTTCTTTATTCATTAATACTTTTACTACAGGCTCTTTAACAGCAGTTTTAAAATCATCTACTTCAATAATTGGCATACCAGTAATTTCGCCCTCAATTTTAGTATAAGGATTATTTTCTTCTGTTACGATATCATCGCCAATATAAGTATGAATCCATACATCTTCAGTTTTACTAATTTCAAATAGGTTGTGAACGATTTCAGGAGATAGCGTGCTACTGAAGATTTCTTCATTTGTTTTACAGTTAATAATTTTTGCGCCGTTAAAAGATAGAATGAAGCTACCGTATTCCTCTAAACGAAGTTCTTTTGCAACATTGCGCATACCAAACGTTGGGCGTCCAGAAGCAAGTACAACTTTAACTCCTTGCTCTTGTGCTGTCATTAAAGCCTCTTTCGTACGAGGTGAAATTGTATGGTCGTCGCGTAATAAAGTATCATCTAAATCTAAAACAATCATTTTATAAGTCATATAGAAAATTCCTTTCTTTGTAGAAATAAATTTTTATGAAGATAGTGGGGAATATATAGTAAGACATCGAACTTCTTTGCATGAAACTAGGAGAAGTTCTGCATTGTTAGTATAAATTATCATGAGCGTGTTGCCCATGATAATTTATCATTATCGTAACAACTCTAAAGATAGAGTGCAATAATGGAAGTTTTCCAATTTACGATGGTTGTTTTTCGTGCGAACGAGAAAATAATATTTCCAGCAAGATAGCCATTACAGATCCAAGAACAAGACCGTTACTTAAAAATGATGCTAAAAATGGTGGCAGCGTAGAAAACGCTCCTGCTGGAACGAACATAACGCCGACTCCTGTAAAGATTGAAAGACCTGCTACTTTAAATAATTGTTCTTTATTTTGTACAGTGTCATATTCGCGGAAAGCTAGACCAATCATGCTTGCAAATACAGGATAAATTGCAGCATACCCAACTGCAATGGGGATGGCTGCAAAGAATGAAGTAATCTTTGGGAATATACTAACAAGAATGATAAAGCTTGACCCTAACATAAATGGAAGGCGCTTATAAATATTTGTTGTTGCAATAAATCCTGCGGATCCAGAAATGGCAACAGGGCCAATGGCTGAAAATAGACCGCCTAGCAATTGATTTATTCCTGTTATAATGCCAGCTTGTTTGAAGCGATCTGGAGCATTTTCTTCATACTTAGAAACAACCTTTTGTACAACGCGAATACTTGCTAACATATTTGTTAGAAGCAGTAGTGTGACGAAAACTACCGTAATTGCCATGTTCCATTCAATGCGAGGCATTCCGAAAACAAACAGAGATGGAAGACGAATTATATCTGTCACAGGTGTTACTGGATTAGATAATCCGAAGCACGCAAATAATATCCAGCCGCAGACGATACTGAAAAGAACGGAATATTGTCCAATAATAGATAGCTTCATAATGAAAAAAGATAGTAAAATAACAATGAGTGAAAGAATAAATACCTTTGGCTGTACTTCTGTATGTTGTCCATCAAGGCCAAACATGCCTTTTAAGAAGGAGCCACTAAGTTGTGCGACCAAAAGGAATAAATACGTTCCAATTACTGTCGGTGTAAAGTAGCGAACTAGTTTATCGATAAGTCCAAAAACACTAAGAATAATACAAATAATTCCGCTTAGTAGGAAAGCGTACTGAAGGACCTTAAGTGTTTCATTGCTTGATCCAAATAATACGACGCCTAAACTTGCATATAGGGAGAAAATTCCCCACCAAAGGCCTGCGGGACCTTCTTGAATAGGAAGTTTATGACCGAATATAGCTTGCAGTAGGCCGGCAAAACCGAGAACAAATAATGTTCTTTGTACAAACGCGATAGCTTCAGTGCCATCAAGGCCGTAACTAGTTGCGACACTAATTGGTACAATAAGACTTCCAGCTAAAATAAATAGTGCCCATTGTAAGGCAGAAAGAAATAGCTTCATTATATCAACCTCTTTCATAGATTCCGTTTCTAGTATATAGGTATTTCATTTCCTTTGGCAAAGATTGTAGATAGAGAAAAGAGTTGAAATATGATATGAATGCACGTAAGCAATTATGGATAGCGGTTATATGTATGACCTTTGTTGTAATTCTAGGAACGCTAGGATTTATGACAATTGAAGAGATTAGCCTGTTTCAAGCATTTTGGATGACGATGATTACTGTATTAACGGTTGGATATGGTGATGTAGTGCCTGTAACACAGGCAGGGAAATTTTTTGCGCTCCTTATTATACCTGTTGGCGTCGGTATCGTTACGTATGCAATGGGTGTAGTAGCAGCTATGATCATTGAGGGGAATTTATTTCATGCAGTGCGGAGGAAGAAGATGGATAAACAAATAGCACAGTTACAAAATCATATTATAGTATGTGGTTGCGGTAGAGTAGGGCTTCAAGTTGTACATGAATTACAGGAAAAGAAAATTTCATTTGTAGTTGTGGATAAAGATGAAAGTATATTGGAGCAGGAAAAACTTTTATATGTACATGGAGATGCAACTGAAGACCAAGTATTACATAATGCTGGAATTTCGAAGGCAGCGGGTCTAGTGGCTATAGTAGCAAACGATGCTGAAAATGTATTTATTACGTTAACCGCACGAGGACTGAACGATGCAATTAAAATTTTAGCAAGAGCTGAAAAGCCAGAAACAGAAGAGAAATTACGACGCGCTGGTGCAAATAAGGTTGTTAATCCATCTAGTATGGCGGGAATTCATATAGCGAAAGGTATTGCGAATCCGTTGACAGTTCATTATATTGATACAGTGTTGTATGGAATAGAGCAATCATTTGTAATTGAAGAGATTCAAGTTGGAAAAGGTTCTATCTTAGCCAGTAAATCGTTAATAGAGAGTAATGTGAGAAATCAATTTGATGTAACGATTTTGGCGATTTTAAGAGATGGGGATATTATCCATAATCCAACGGGGCAGGAAAAACTGCAAGAACATGATATGATAATAGTATTTGGTTCAGTGGAGAAACTGGGGCAATTTGAGAAAGAACTACAAAGTAAGAGGTGACAAGGAATGCAAGTATCTAGTGATAAGATTTTAAATAAAATGGCGAATGAAATTGCAAAGGCAAAAAGTAGTGAAGGACAACAATCAAAAGAACACTTATTAGTTGTACGTGCTTTATGTGATTTATTATTGGATGAACAAGTGGAGCCTTCTACGTATAGAGAACCACAAGTTCAAACACAAGTAATCGGGTCTCAGCCTATGACGACAGTTCAACCAGTTATGCCGGTTTCTGGAGAAAAAGTATATATAAAAGAAAAGGATGCAAACGGTAAATCTTTATTTGACTTTTAAAAGTAAAATCGTTTGGATTATATGTGAAAATTGCTTATGATAAAAATAAAAAGGGGAATTAAGATGAAAATTTTCTTTTTACTAGGTTGTATTGCAGCGGGGCTATCTGTTGCATTAGGGGCTTTTGGAGCACATGGTTTAGAAAATAAAATTTCTGCAAAAATGTTAGAAGTGTGGAAGACGGGCGTTACATATCAAATGTTTCATGCAGGTGGCTTATTCGTAGTTGCTCTATTAATGGACAAAATGCAATCATCACTTTTAAACACTGCAGGTTGGCTTATGGTAGCTGGGATTATTATGTTCTCAGGCAGTCTTTATGCATTAAGTACAACAGGTATTAAATTCTTTGGCCCAATTACACCCCTTGGTGGTGTAGCGTTTATTGTGGCGTGGATTTTAGTCGGAACTGCAGTTGTAAAAGGGTTATAAAAAACAAAAGCTGGCATTCGCCAGCTTTTTTTTATGGTCTTGGAGCATAAGTTGCTTGTTGACCAGGTAAATACGCAATTTCTCCTGGGAATTCTACATAATCTAAATAAATCATTAGTAGTAAAAAGCGTTTTCCAGATTTCGGCTCACTAATAACGATATGATCACGGCCGGCTGCCTCGATAATCCCTGTATAAGATTGTGTGCCAAGCGAGCTACCACGTTCATAAGTCATTACAACTGTAGCCTGCTTACCTTTGTTTAAACGAAGGATATTTTCAATATAAGATTGTTCTAGTGGTAACATACCTTGAGAAACTGCAAGTTGAGCCTGAGCAGCTTGTTGTTGCATCGCTTGCTGTTGTTGCTGTTGCTGCGCGGTCATTTGTTGCGGTTGCACATAAGTTCCAGATGGTTGATAAAAACCTGTTCCGTAGTACGGGTTTTGTTGCTGTGTCATTCAAAAATCCCTCCTCATTTTCATTCCTTAATATACGCTTGGACAATCCTCCCCGGATGGTTGGAAGAAGCAGTGCTTTTTAAAACGTCCAGAGTTTTGCTGGTTATACCAAGTTGGTGGGCAAGGACCTTCAGGTCTAAAAAACCATAAAGCGAAATTTGCAGGCCAAAAACGTTGCCCTTGAATTGTTCGACGGGCTAAGGCAATATCTTGTTCTCTTGCTCGTTGATAAAAATACCCTTTTTGAGTAGCTTCAAAACCACCAGGATTTTGATAAACCATCTGACGTAAGTTCCGTACTTTTTTAAAATCTAAACAATTTCCGCGGACACGATTTACACCGACATTTCCAACCATTAGCATGCCTTGTTGTCCTTCTCCTTCAGCTTCAGCACGCATGAGTCTAGCTAATAACTTTACATCTTCTTCTGTATGTGCGATAACACCCATTATGTGTCACCTCTCTTTTTGGAATACCCTTTGGAAAGAGGTTTTTCTTAGATGAAGTGTGGAACAATTACTAGTTCATACGTATGAGAAAAAGGACGCAGATATGACAACCAAACGAAGTTTTACATCTAGAGGGGAAAATAAAAAAAGCTAGCGTGAGCTAGCTTTTCATCATTAAAATACTTTAGACCATAAATTTGAGAAGAAAT
Organism: Bacillus sp. DB-2; assembly: GCF_003315125.1. NCBI lineage: Bacteria > Bacillati > Bacillota > Bacilli > Caryophanales > Bacillaceae > Bacillus > Bacillus sp. DB-2. Next base: position 124,428 of record NZ_QNRN01000003.1, read on the forward strand.
CGCCAATTGAACGCATTGTTAATACGAACCAATTTGCTTTTTCTACTTCTGCAGTCGTTTTTGCAGTAACTTTTATACTTTTATTTCCGTCTAAGAAACCATATTTATCAGATGGTTCTAAGACGATTGAACCTACCTTTGCATCTTTCTTAATAGGAGCAACTAAATGCCCATCTTCAGCAAGTGATTTATCTGCTTCAGTAGAAATTTTGTAAGGTGATTTGCTACCTTTTGCAGTAACTACTGTCACTTCTTTTTCTGGTGCAACTGTTACGTAGTCTTCTTTTCCTTTTACTACAGAAATTTTGTTGTTTTTATCTATTTTTAATTTCTGTTTTTCGAAGTTATTAAATCCATACTCAATTAATGCGCGAGATTCTGTGAAACGTTCGTCCATTGATTTCGTTTTAATAATAACAGAAATAAGACGTAAATCACCGCGTTTTGCTGTAATGGTAAAACCATACCCAGCGGTATCAGAGCTTCCTGTTTTTAAACCATCTGCTCCTTCATAAGAGAAAGCAGCACCTGGTAACATCCAGTTCCAATTTTCCATACGAATTGGTTTTGGATGATTATCTGGGAAGTTTCTAAATCTTTGTTTTGTATCCTCTAGCATTTCTGGATACTTTGTAATAATTGTTTTTGAAAGAATACCCATATCGCGAGCTGACATGGAGTTTTCTCCATTCGGATCAGTTCCTTCAGGATGTTTTCCTTTTAAATCAGCGTTATTTAACCCCGTAGCGTTTACAAATTTATATTTCTTTAACCCTAGTTTTTTCGCATGTTCATTTGCGAGATTTAAGAAGTTCTTTTCACTGCCTGCAAGTAATTCTGCTAAAGCAATACTAGATCCATTTGCAGAGAAGATAACGATAGAATGGTATAATTCTCTTACAGTATATTGACGTCCTTTTTCGAACGGCACGTTAGAGAATTCATTATTACGTGAAACTTCATAAGCGTAATCAGAAATAGTTACTTTCGTATCCCAAGTGATTTTTCCTTCTTTAATTGCTTCTAATACGGCATAAATAACAATTAATTTTGACATACTAGCGATAGCTAGTAATTCATCTGGATTTTGTTCATGCAGTATTTTTCCTGTATCCGCATCAAATAGAAGTGCAGCAGCTGCCTCTATATGTATTTTTTCTTCCACATGGGATGTTGTTACTCCTAAGGAAGAAAATGACAATAGAGACACTAGTAAAATAGACAAGATTTTCTTCATATACATTATCACCTTCGCATCGTTATTAGCATATAGCTCGTACCATTTTAGCATAAATTTGGATATAGAAAGGTTACAATTTTGTAAGGAAATTGAAAAGAATTTGTCGATTTTTGTTCAAATTTGCAGAGAAAAGAAGTTTTTTGAGGAGAAATATAGAGGGTAATAAAAAAAGGAACGAAATTCGTTCCTTTTTCATTATTATATGTGTAAAAATTTCTCTACTTTTTCGTCTGGTAAAATGTTCCCAACGAAGAATGTACCGAATTCACCGTAACGGGCACTTACTTCATCGAAGCGCATTTCATATATAAGCTTCTTAAATTGAAGAACATCGTCAGCGAATAATGTTACGCCCCACTCGAAATCGTCGAATCCGACTGATCCTGAAATTACTTGGCGTACTTTCCCTGCGTATTGGCGACCGATTTTACTGTGACTGTACATCATTTTTTTACGTTCTTCCATAGGAAGCATGTACCAGTTGTCATCACCTTGGCGACGCTTGTCCATTGGATAGAAGCAAATATGATTTGCTTTTGGTAACTCAGGATATAAGCGAGCTAAGATTTGTTGGTTTTGGTATGGATCTTCATCAGCTGGAAGGTAGTTGCTTAGTTCAACAACAGATACGTAAGAATATGCAGGAACTAAATATTCAGCTAATGTTGTTTTATTTAATTCTGTTTCGATTTCATTTAACTCTTCCATTGTTGGACGTAAGATCATAAGCATAATATCTGCTTTTTGACCAACAACTGTATACATTGCATGACTGCCTTTTTTTGCAGTAGCTACTTCGTTCCATTTTTCAACGACATTTAAAAATTCAGACACTGCTTGTCCGCGTTCGTCACTAGATAATGTTTTCCATGCTGCCCAATCAATAGAACGTAAATCATGTAAACAATACCAGCCATCTAACGTTGTTGTTGCTTCACTCATTCTATTCACCTCAGTTAATGATATTTTACACGTTAACTATAGCATATATAGGATTAAAAACATCTACATAAAGTTTCAGCGCATAAAATTGTCACATTTAAATTTACTTGAAAATAGGAGGAGATAAGGCTTAAAGGGGCTTTATTTCTATGCTGAATTTTATGAAAATATAATCATTTTTATTTTATCTATTTTTTGGGAGCTATAAGTTTAAAATATAGAGGAAAAGCAGTATTCTTAAAGATAGAGTTTTTTAACATATGTAGGAGGGTTTATTCGTGAGCAACTTATTTACAACAGTAAAAGAACAAGTTCAAGGAAAAGGCATTTCTATCGTACTTCCTGAAGGAACTGATGAAAGAATTTTAGGCGCTGCAGAGCGTTTAGCAAAAGAAGAGTTAGTAAAACCAATTTTAGTTGGTAATAAAGAAGAAATTAGCGCAAAAGCTGCTAGCATGAATTTAACATTAGCAGGCGTTGATATTTATGACCCAGCTACATACGAAGAAATGGATGCAATGGTAGCATCTTTCGTTGAACGCCGTAAAGGTAAAGCAACAGAAGAAGATGCTCGTAAAATTCTTAAAGACGAAAACTACTTCGGTACAATGCTTGTATACATGGGCAAAGCACAAGGTTTAGTAAGTGGTGCAGCTCACTCTACAGCTGATACAGTTCGTCCAGCACTTCAAATTATTAAAACAAAACCAGGCGTTACAAAAACTTCAGGCGTATTCATCATGGTACGTGAAGAAGAGAAGTATGTATTCGCTGATTGCGCAATTAACATTGCACCAAACAGCCAAGATTTAGCTGAAATTGGTATCGAAAGTGCGAAAACTGCTGAACTATTCGGCATTGACCCACGCATTGCTATGTTAAGCTTCTCTACAAAAGGTTCTGCGAAATCTCCAGAAACAGAAAAAGTTGTAGAAGCAACTCGCATTGCAAAAGAAATGGCTCCTGAATTAACTTTAGATGGAGAATTCCAATTCGATGCTGCATTCGTACCATCTGTAGCTGAGAAGAAAGCTCCAGGTTCTACAATTAAAGGTGATGCTAACGTATTCGTATTCCCAAGCTTAGAAGCTGGTAATATCGGCTACAAAATCGCTCAACGCTTAGGTAACTTCGAAGCAGTAGGACCAATCTTACAAGGTTTAAATATGCCTGTAAATGATCTATCTCGTGGATGTAACGAAGAAGAAGTGTACAAGTTAGCTTTAATTACAGCAGCTCAAGCACTTTAATTCTATAACGAATTAATATGAAAAAAGACCATCCTATTTCTTTTGAAATGAGGGTGGTCTTTTTGGTTTCTATTTTTCTAAACCAAGTGCCTTATTATTACGGTCAATAATACGTTGTAAATTCGTCTCATATAAAGGAACTTCATCTACTGTCAGCTGAGATGGTGTTAACTTTGGAGTGAATTTTTGCAACGTTTTTAAAAGACGCATCATTAAATCTCGCACTGTAATTGTTTCGCCAAGTAATTCAGATAGTGAAGCCATCGTACTCGGTACAATTTCAGGATACGTAAATCTTGTTTCTTCGCCTTGAATTGCTACGTTGTAAAAATCACGAACGAGTGCGGCACGCTCAGATCCGCTTCCTGTCGCACATAAGTAAATTTGTACAGCAACGCCTCCGCGAATACGACGCTGAGAAATACCAGCAAATTTTTGATCGCGAATGCTCAAATCGTAGCTACCAGGACAATAAGAACCAACAATTTCTTTTGCCTCGATAGTAACATCGTAATCTTTTAACATTTCCTTAATTAAATGCCACATCGTATCGTATCCAAGGTCGATATCGATACCCTTTTCTGTTTCTTGGAATAAAAGTGATACGTTTAAAACACCTTCATCAAGTACAACAGCAAGTCCACCAGAATTACGAACGATAACATTGAAGTCGTTTTCTTTTAAAAAGGAAATACCTTCTTCTAAATGTGGTAGACGTGAATCTTGAATGCCAAGAACAATTGTATTGTGATGAACCCAAGAACGCATTGTTGCAGCGGATTGGCCTTTTCCGATACTTGTGCATAACGTGTCATCCATTGCGAATGACTGAAGTGCATGAAATGTTGGTCCTAAACTAGACTGATCCACAATACGCCACTCTGGCTGAGATAAAATCGAACGGGAATTGCTCATATAACTAACCCCTTATTTTTAAAATGACAATCTCTATTATAGCAAAAATATAGAAAGTAGTTTTAGGGAGAAATCTTACTAAATTGTAATGTTGTTGTAAGGAAAGTGAATTGGTTAAACTAGCTGCGGTGGTTAAACTAGGAGATGCAATTATGCTTTTAGGAGGAATACAAATGAAAAAAGTTAAATTAGGAATCGTAGCAATTATGTCCGCTGCTGTATTTAGCGGTTGTTCTATTATGGATATAATCGCACCACAAGCAACTGGAGTTGTTATGTACGGAGATGAGACGGGAGTTCAAAAAACAATGGATCAATATAAAGATAAAATTGAATCCCAAAATACATTTGAAGCAAAACTAGGAGCTGTTAATGAGAAAAAAGTTTTAATTATGAGTAAAACGACAGCTGAAAAAATGGTGAAAGAAAAAATGCTGAAAAAAGTAGTGAAAGAAGATGTAGAACCAATTAAAGCATTACCGTCTGTTTCAGGTGAAGTGGGAATAGTGTTTGCTAAAGATACACAAAATGATGTAGTAATTGATGGAAAGAAAATGAAGTATGAGGGTAATGTAGTAATCGGTGATGCGCGTAAATATGCAGATATGTATGCAGTTGTTAGCGATGCCGAATATACAAAGATAAATGAACCGGTAAAAACGATTGGATTAGCAGCTTTTAAAGAGAATCCAAAGGAAAAAATTTTCCCAGATATAAAAAGAGATTCTAAAGTAGAAGAAGCACATATGGTTGAAGTGAAATAATAAAAAAGGATGCATTGCATGCATCCTTCTTATTCTGCAATTTTTTCTAAATTACCGTTTCGATCCATGCGGAAAGATGTTTGCGAGCGTTCCTCATCATCCATTACTGCTAATTTACGAGCACGGTTCATAATATTCATAAGCGTTTCGTAATCCTCTTGTACAGTATGAGATTGTTGTTCTAATTTTTCTAGTTTCTTTTCTAGCTCTTCATTTCGCAGAATTTGCGTTTTAATTTCTTGTTTCAATCTCGTATTCTCGTTTTCAAGAGCTGTTACTTTTATATTTGAAGATCCAACTGTTTGTAAAAAGTAAATAACATCTTGCATTGTTATTGAGCTTTTTGGAGCAGGGACAGTCGGCTCTTGATATGGAGTAGCTTCTGTATATTGAACAGCTGTTTCATACGGTACGTATTCTTCATAATCAGTTATCGCCGCCGCTGAAGCTGGTGGTGTGTAAAGCAAACGTTTTTTTGTCTGTTCACCGCCCGCAGCACGCATTTTATCTTTACGATGTTTTTTTGCTAGTTGAAGAGCTTGTTCATAGCTATAGCGAACAACAGCATTCCAGCGGAAACCACAAGCAGCAGATGTGCGATTTAACTGATCTCCTACTTCTTCAAAAGCATTTAATTGAGTACTTCCTTCTCGAACATGGCGAAGCACCGTTTCAGCAAGTAATAAATCGTCCTCGTCTGTCCAAGCATCTTGTCTTACTTTCATAGATTCAACTCCCTTTCTTTTTATGAACTTCCTATTTTTATAATGGGCAAAAAAATGAGCTTTTATACAAAGCTTTTAAAAATATGGTAGATTTCAATGAAGAGAAGAAATGTGGCTATGAATGATGAAAGCTTTTGAAGGAGAAAATATAAAAAATAGGTAGCTTTATATAGGAATAGAGCTACGCCCGGAGACTTGCAACAAGCTTCAAAGAGCGGTAAAATACCATTTAGTGTTTATTTTTAAATGTACTTGTGAAAAGTTTAAAATAGAGGAAGTGTTATATATAATGGGAAACGAATTTCGTGTGTGTGATGATTGTCAGGCAACGAACGTTAAAACGTTGATTCCGAAGTTGAAAAAAGTAGATTCATGTGCAACGATCGAGGTTGCATGTCAGTCTTACTGTGGCCCTGGTCGTAAAAAATCATTCGCGTTTGTAAATAATCGTCCAGTTGCGGCTCCAACAGAAGACGAATTAATTATAAAAATTGAAGCAAAGTTAAATAAGTAAGAAAAAGAAGAGTGAACAGATTACTCTTCTTTTTTTATGTCCATAAGATAGCGTTTTGTATGAATTCGTATTTCAAAATAATGGTTGACAGTCTTTTGACGTGGTAGGTAGAATAGAAAGTGTCTGATTCTGAGAATCATTATCAGGAAAAAAACAATTCATCTAATTTTTTTATTACTATTTGAGAATAAATTTCATTTTATTAAATATATGTTGTTGGTTAGGATGGTTGAGGGATGGAAGCGAGCGCAAGGAGTATAGAACAGCAAGATGTGAATGTTAAAGAGATTAAGAGCAGACCGCTCGTTGCCTCTATTATTTTAATAGCAGGCACAATTTTGTTAGCTTTAAGCATGGCAGTTTCTATTTCGTTTGGTGCTGCAGATATTAGTTTAAAGACCGTTTGGCAAGCTGTATTTCAGTTTGATGGGTCTATAACGCATCATAACGTAATTCAAGAACTTCGCATGCCAAGAGCAATAGGGGGCGTAGTTGCAGGTGCCTTTTTAGCAGTGTCGGGAGCAATTATGCAAGGGATGACACGGAATCCACTTGCATCACCATCATTAATGGGGATTACAGATGGTGCTGTATTCGGGATTGCAATTATGTATGCATTCTTCCCTAATTCACCTTATTTAATGTTTGTTATCGCATCTTTTATTGGAGCTGCGTTTGGAGCGAGCATTGTATATGGTATTGGGACTTCTTCACCAGGTGGATTAACGCCTGTGAAATTAGCTTTAGCTGGAGCTGCAATTAGTGCTTTATTAGGAGCAATTTCATCTGGAATCGCATTGTACTTCAATCTTGCCCAAGAGGTGAGTATGTGGAATGCAGGCGGCGTTGCCGGAGTGAAATGGCAAAGTATTAATATGCTAGTACCGATTGGTATTGTTTGTCTCATTATAGCAATTATGATGTCGAGATATATTACCATTTTAAGCTTTGGTGAAGAGATCGCGATTGGGCTAGGTCAAAATACGACATTAATTAAATTCATTGGAACAGTACTTGTTCTTGTATTAACGGGTTCTGCGGTTTCTATGGCAGGATCAGTTGGATTTGTTGGTCTTGTAATTCCACATATGACTCGTTTCCTTGTAGGCTCAGATTATAGATGGGTTATTCCATGTTCTGCGGTCTTAGGTGGATTGTTAATTGAATGTGCAGATATGTTATCTCGCGTTATTAATCCGCCATTTGAAACTCCAATTGGAGCAATTACAGCGCTAATTGGAGTTCCATTCTTCCTCTACTTAGCACGTAACGAAGGGAGAGGAAAAATGTGAGGACGAGCGTCTTAACAAAAAAGAACGTTTCTATTTTAACGATTTTAGTAGGATTAATCGTTGCTGTATTTTTAGTAAGCTTAAATACAGGAACATTTAAAATACCTCCAATGGATGTATTAAAGTCATTGGTTGGATTAGGTGCAGAAGATCAATCTGTTATTTTATTTGAATTTCGTATGCCACGTATGGTTATTGCTATATTAGTCGGTTCTGCATTAGCTATGTCAGGTGCAATTTTGCAAGGGCTGTCACGAAATCCACTTGCTGATCCAGGTATTATCGGTATTAACGCCGGAGCGGGATTAACAGTTGTAGTATTCGTCTACTTTTTCTTTGGAAAAGTTGGAACTGGTACATTTTTATCTGTATTTATTCTTCCATTCTTCGCGCTAGTTGGTGCGATATTAGCAGCGGTTATTATTTATTTACTAGCATGGAAAGACGGTGTTTCATCCACTCGATTAATTCTTGTTGGTATCGCTGTTGCAGCCGGATTTGGTGCTGTTAGTTTAATTTTTTCTATGAAGATGACATCGAACGACTTCCGTTTTGCAACGATTTGGTTGGCAGGAAGTTTATGGGGAACAGATTGGAAGTTCGTACTAAGTGTACTCCCATGGATGGTTATTTTCTTACCACTGGCCATTAGTAAAGCGCACATATTAAATGTAATGAATTTAGGCGACTCTACAGCAGTTGGTCTTGGTGTAAACGTAGAAAAGGAAAGACGTAAATTATTATTTATTGCAGTTTGTTTAGCTGGTGCATCTGTCGCTGTTGCGGGCGGTATTGGTTTTATCGGTTTAATGGCTCCGCATTTAGCGAGAAGCCTCGTTGGTGGTAAACATCAAATTATGTTACCAACGGCTGCATTAATAGGAACGTTTTTACTTTTATTTGCAGATGTAATTTCCAGAAGTGTGTTACCAACTTCAGAAATACCGGTCGGTCTTGTTATTTCTGTAATTGGCGCACCATATTTCATATATCTACTTATGAGGACAAAATAAAGGGAGGCTTTTTGTATGGCAACTTTAGCAGTTGATGCGGTATCTGTTGGGTATAATGAAGGGTTAATTATAGATGGATTAACGGTTGAAATTCCGGAAGGACAAATTACAACGATTATTGGACCAAATGGTTGTGGGAAATCCACATTATTAAAAACGGCTTCTCGTATTTTGAAAGCAAAACGAGGTACTGTTTATCTTGATGGAAAAGCAATTGAGAAACAGCCAACGAAAGAAATCGCAAAGAAAATGGCGATTTTACCACAAACTGCAGAAGTGCCAACAGGCCTTACTGTGTTTGAACTTGTTTCATATGGACGTTTTCCTCATCAAAAAGGATTTGGAACATTGAAAGAAGAGGATTATCGCTACATTCATTGGGCACTTGAAGTGACGGGGATGACAGAATTTGCAAATCGTCCAGCAGAAGCTTTATCAGGTGGTCAACGTCAACGTGTATGGATTGCGATGGCTCTTGCACAAGGAACAGATTTACTCGTGTTAGATGAACCAACAACATACTTAGATATGGCTCATCAACTTGAGGTATTAAACTTACTGAAGAAGTTAAACAAAGAAGAAGGCAGAACGATTGTTATGGTTATTCACGATTTAAATCATGCTTCTCGTTTCTCTGATCATATGATTGCATTAAAAGCTGGGAAGTTAATGAAACAAGGAACGCCAGATGAAGTTATGACAAGTGAAACGCTTCGTGACGTATTTGAAATCGAAGCTCAAATCGTTCCATGTCCAGTAAACTGTAAACCAATTTGTTTAACATACGATTTAGCGATGATTAATAATCAATTGCGTAAAAAAGCATAATTAATAGAATTTCCCCCTCTTAAAGAGGTGAGAGGGGGAGTTCTAATGGACGTTGAGCTTCTTACCCACGGATGGGAAGTTGAACGCCCGTTAGAACGGGTTATAAACAACAATTAATAAAAATATATTAATTAAATGTTTTTTTCGTTTCTTATAGTTACATGCAAATTATAAGAGAAATACAGCTAGAAGGAGTCGGAATATGAAGAATTTTAAAATGGCACTATTAGCAATGGTACTAGTTGTTACTTCTGTACTATTTGCAGCTTGTTCTAACAAAGAAGAAGAAAAGAAAGCAGATGCGAAGACTGAAGAGCGCACTGTACAACACGCAAAAGGGGAAATTAAAATTCCTGCAAATCCAAAGAAAATTGCTGACCTTAGTGGTTCAACAGAAGAATTATTAATCTTTGGTATGAAACCAATTATTACTGCTAATACATCTCAAGAAAAAATTGATGCACATATTGCAAATAAATTAAAAGACGTTAAACCAGTTGGTTCTGCTTGGGGCGATAAAATTAACATCGAAGCAGTGGCTGCTGCAAAACCAGACTTAATTATTGTAAACAATCGTCAAGAAAAAATTTATGATCAATTATCTAAAATTGCACCAACAGTTATGTTAAAGACTCCATTAGACCAATGGCGTCCAAAATTCGAAGAAGTAGGTCAAATCTTAGGTAAAGAGAAAGAAACAAAAGAATGGTTCAAACAGTATGATGAAAAAGCAAGCAAATTACATGACAAAATCATCGCTAAAACTGGTGATGCAACATTCATGAAAATGGCTGCATATCCAAACGCATTCCGCGTATACGGTGACTACGGTTACGGTAGCGTAATCTTTAATGACTTAAAATTACCAGCAGTTAAAGGTACACCAACTGATAAACCGCTAGTACAAGTACAAAAAGAAGCTTTAATTGATTACAACCCAGATTACTTATTCGTATTTACAACGGGTGATGGTTCTCAGCGCTTAAAAGAATTCCAAGAAGAATCAATTTGGAAAAACATGAACGCTGTTAAAAACAACCACGTATTTACAATTAGCAATGAAGACCTAAATAAAGGATACTTCCCACTAGGTAAAGAAATGATCTTAGACGAAGTTGCTGAGTTTGTTTTAGGAAAATAATATATAAAGAAAAATCACTTTTACTTCGGTAAAAGTGATTTTTCTTTATATACAAGGAATTAATACAGTCTTTCATTTCTTTCTGTTTCCTATATCGTTTATAATATATAGTAAGAATGCAGTAAAGAAAGGGGGATGTCGGAAGGTGGTATATTTAAACGACAAACTCAGCGAAACAAAAGTGTTTAAAGACCCAGTACATAAATATGTGCACGTGCGTGATCGTGTTATTTGGGATTTAATCGGAACGAAAGAATTTCAACGCTTGCGCCGTATTAAGCAGCTTGGAACGACATTTTTTACATTTCACGGTGCAGAGCATAGTCGCTTTACTCATTCGTTAGGTGTATATGAAATTATTCGTCGTATGATTGATGATGTGTTTGATGGCAGACCAAATTGGAATGCTGAAGATAGATTATTATGTTTATGTGCGGCATTACTTCATGATGTCGGTCACGGCCCGTTTTCTCACTCGTTTGAAAAAGTATTTTTGTTAGATCATGAGAAATTTACGCAAAAGATTATCGTTGGCAATACGGAAATTAACGATGTGTTAAGCCGTGTTGATAAGGAGTTTCCGCAAAAGGTAGCAGATGTAATTGCGAAAACATCTACTAATAAATTAGCGATTAGTATGATTTCAAGCCAAATTGATGCTGATCGTATGGATTATTTATTAAGAGATGCATATTTTACTGGCGTAAAGTATGGGAATTTTGATATGGAACGTATACTGCGTGTCATGCGCCCGTACGGTAATCAAGTTGTCATTAAAAATAGTGGTATGCATGCTGTAGAGCATTATATTATGAGCCGTTATCAAATGTATTGGCAAGTATATTTTCATCCGGTAACACGTAGTGCAGAAGTTATTTTAACGAAGATTTTACACCGAGCTAAATCGTTGCATGAGAAGTATTATGCGTTTAAATATCATCCTGTTCATTTCTATTCTTTATTTGAAGAAGAAGTGACAGTAGAGGATTATTTAAAGTTAGACGAGAACGTAATGTATTATTACTTCCAAGTATGGCAAGAGGAAGAAGATCCAATTTTAAGTGACTTATGCCGTCGTTTTATGAATCGAAATCTATTTAAATATGTAGAGTTTACAGATAAGCACGGTTTAGATAATTGGATGGAATTAAGTAGCTTATTTAAGAAGATTGGACTAGATCCAGAGTATTATTTAGTTGTTGATTCAACATCAGACTTACCGTATGACTTTTACCGTGCAGGAGAAGAAGAAGAGCGTCTGCCAATCTTACTCCTTATGCCGAATGGGGAACTTAGAGAGCTTTCGCGTGAATCGGATATTGTTGAGGCGATTACGGGTAAGAAGAGAACGGATCAAAAGTTATTCTATCCGCATGATTTAATCTATGAAGATGGAAGAAAAGGAAAATATAAAGAGAGAATTATCGAGTTGTTAGAAGGAAAGAAATAAGAAGCAGCTAAGAGCTGCTTCTTATGAAAAAACTTGAAATTATTTGTCGCTTAAGCGTTTTCCGCCAACTGCATAATGGTTTTTAGACATTTCTTCGATGAAAACAACGATGTTTTCTTCAGGAGCACCAGTTGTTTCGCTTACTGCTGCGGTTACTTTCTCAGCAAGAGCTTTCTTTTGTTCTTCTGTGCGTCCTTCTAGCATTTTCACTGTTACGTATGGCATGTACAATCGCTCCTTTTATGTAAGTTACACTCTTATTATAGCGGATTATGAAGAAGAACAATCGGAAAAACAAATAATTTCTTTTTTTGACATATTGAAGAGGAGATGAGTTATGGATCAGTTATTTAGATACCCGTTGCAACAAATTCCATTGGTAGCAATGGCGATTATTATTGCGCTATCTGTGCATGAATTTGCACATGCGTATGTTGCATATAAATTTGGAGACGATACAGCGAAAAAACAAGGACGGTTAACGTTATCACCGATGGCTCATTTAGATCCTATCGGGATGATTGCTGTATTAATTCTTGGATTCGGTTGGGCAAGACCCGTGCCTGTTAACCCATATAACTTTAAAAGACCGCGTCTTGCAGGAATATTAGTTTCTATTGCGGGACCGATAAGTAATCTTATTTTAAGTGCAATTGGTTTAATTATTTGGTATAGCTTAATAACATTTGGTGTGTTAAATGCGATGCCACTTGCAGTAGCAGATACGCTGGATCAATTTTTCCAAATTTTTATTATGCTTAATATTGTTTTACTTGTATTTAACTTATTACCAATCCCGCCACTTGATGGGTATCGCGTTGTGGAAGATTTAGCACCAGCAAATATTCGTGCGAAAATGACACAGTATGAAAAGTATGGATCAATTGCGTTATTAATTCTTGTTATTACACCGCTTAGCAATTACACAATTCAACCTATTTTCAATGTTGTTATTCCATATGTATTAGTATTTTTACAAAATATCATTGCGCCTATTTTCAGGCTTTTTTAATCATTAAGTGAGGAGGAGTTTACATATGACAGAGAAAAAGAAAAAAATCGGTTTTAATATCGTGAAAAATGATTCAACAGATGGACATGGTGGTTTTGGCGTTGGGGCATTAAGTTTAGAAAATATTTCTCCTGTATTTGTTGATGTATTAGAGAAAACTGCGTTCGTTGATATCGGTGCGATGCATGCGCGTAGTACAGTAGAAAAAGGAATTAAGTTTTTAACAAATAAAGATGAAGTTCCAAACGGAAAACCGTTTTGGCTCGTTTGGGTAACAATTGAAAGAACACCAAACGGTGCTTATTACGCAGGTGCAACAGCCTGTGAAATGACAGTTGATCGTGAAATTCGCCGCGGATATAAATCACTTCCAGAGCATGTAAACAAAATGGATAAATCACTAAAGCGTCACATCATGATTGATCATATGGATGAATCATCTAAAAAAGTACTTGGTACATTCTTAAAAGAGCATAATGAAGCAATTTGGAACGAATCTAGTGAAGAATTGCGCCACGCATTATTAGGCGAATAAAAATAGCTGACGGATTTCCGTCAGCTATTTTTTTACCACGGGAGATATTTTTTCCACCAACCCGCCTTTTTCTTCTCTTCACTAACCTTTTCGAACTCTTCCTTATCATCAACGTGATCCATACAATACTCTGTTGGCTCTGTACCTTTTGCGAAATACATTTTCACAGAAATGGGACAGTTTTTTGTAGCAATCTTACCGTTTTCAGGATTAACATCGACTGCAACAACATCTGCTGGTTGTTTGAATTCTTGTTTAGGCTGTCCATCTAATCCTTTTTCCATTGTATCGGTCCATATTTTTTTTGCGTATCCTTGTTCTGCTACGTTTGAAATGGATTTAGGTTGATCGTATCCAATCCAAACCCCTGTTACGAGCTGCGGGGTAAATCCAATCATCCAACTATCAGTTTCTGTAGAACCAGACTTTCCAGCATATGTTCTTGATAATTTTGATAACATCGATTGACCGGTCACAGCGGCATAACTGCTTAGTTTTTTATTAAACATACCTGCCATCATTTCTTCCATCACAAAGGCTTTGCTTTTATCTAGAACTTGTTTACTTTCTAAATGAGCGTCGTATAGCATATTTCCTTCGTGATCAACGATGCGCCTTATAAAGATTGGTTTTACTTCTTTCCCGCCGTTTGCAAACATGCTATAAGCATTGACCATTTCAATTGGTTTTACAGGAGATGTGCCGAGAGCAAGAGACGGAACATCTTTTAATGCGCTAGTAATACCGAATTGCTTCGCTGTTTTTGTAAGAATGTCTTCGCCTAAAAATAGATTTGTCTTCACAGCATATACGTTATCAGAAACAGCGAGTGCTTGTGCCATTGTCACAAAGTCGTCTGCATAATAGTTTTTATAATTTTTCGGTTTATATTTGGAAACACCGTCACCTAAAGTGAATACAGTGTATTCGCTTTTTAAGCGCGTAGCAGGGGTGAATCCTCGTTCTAAGGCTGCGTAATATAGGAATGGCTTAAATGTAGAGCCGGGCTGACGAGCGGCTTGTGTAGCTCTGTTAAATTGACTCGTATTATAATCAGTTCCACCAACAAGGGCAGCCACTTCACCCGTTTTTGGATTCATAGAGACGAGGGCAGTTTGGATGTTTGTTGTTTCAGGTATATGATTTTTTACAGCTTGCTCTGCTACAGATTGTAATTTAGGGTCTAGCGTTGTATAAATACGTAAGCCACCTCGCTGTAAGGCTTGCTCATCTAATCCGATATCACGAAGAAGAGAAGCTTGTACAGCATCTTGGAAGTAAGGTGCAATTTCTGCAACTTTTTTCGTATCCAATGAAGCAAAAGTAAGTGTTTCCTTTTTCGCTGAGGTAGCTTGCTGTTTTGTAATATAACCTTGTTCTACCATTTCATCTAATATGAGAGATTGACGCCCTTTAGCACGCTTTTCTTTTAAAAAGGGAGAGTAGAAGCTAGGTCCTTTCGGAATGCCTGCGAGCATACTAGCTTCTGCTAATGTTAATTCTTTTGCAGTTTTATCGAAATAAAGGCGAGAAGCAGCTTCGATTCCGTAAGCACCATGCCCGTAATAAATTGTATTTAAATATCCTTCTAAAATATGATTTTTATTATAGTTCACTTCAAGGCGAACGGTATACATTGCCTCTAATAGTTTACGCTTCCACGTTTTATCATGATCTAAGTATAGGTTACGAGCATACTGTTGTGTAATAGTACTAGCACCTTGTACTTTTGCCATTGCTTTTAAATCGGCAACAATGGCACCAACAATGCGCTTTATATCAAATCCATGATGTTTGTAGAATCGTTGATCTTCAATAGATAGTGTTGCCTCTTTTACATAAGGAGAAATTTCATCAAGAGATACATTATAGCGCTTTTGTGTTTCGTTACTTTGTCCTATAACAGTGTCATCATTAGCGTAAAAGACACTCGTTTGCGGCACTGCAACAGGGGGAGGCCCCATAATTTTTGCAGCTATAATGATAATAAAAAAGGAAAAAACGAAAAAAAGAACACAAGAAAACATTACGGTGAAGAAAAGACGTTTATATTTTTTAAGTTTTGGATTCATAGTTTGATCCATCTTTTTCAGCCCCTCATTAATACAAGCATTATTGTATTAGTATTGAGGGTTTTCGTTTATTTTAAACAATGAAATTTTGAAAACAAAAAAGCCCCTTCAATTAAGAAAGGAGCTCAAAGGCACGTGCTGGCCAATCGGTAATGATGACATCTACACCATAGTCAATCATAGTTTGTAAATCTTTATATTCATTAATGGTGTAAGGACGAAAAACGTATCCTTGCCCCTGTGCTAATTGGACAAACTCTTTCGTTAATAATTGAAAGTTTGGATGTAATCCAGTCGCCTCGCGCCTTTTTGCTTCAGCAATAGGATCTGCAAGTGGTGTATCGTACAAAATCGCTCTTGGAATTTCTGGAGCAATTTCTGCTAATAATGAAACGGAATCGTGGTTAAATGATGAAAATGCAATTTGATTGGATAGATGGTATTCACGAACAAGAGCAACAACTTGTTCTTCAATATCTGGATAATGAAGAACATCTGTTTTTAATTCAATGTTAAGTTGTAAATTTGTTGTAGAGAGCCAAATAAATACTTCTCGTAATGTTGGGATTTTCGCCTCATGGAAAGAAGGATCTTTATGGCTACCAGCATCTAAAGCTTGTAATTCCTCTACAGTTTTTTCAGAAACAAGTCCTATGCCATTTGTTGTACGATCGACGGTTTCGTCGTGAATTACGACAAGTTCACCATCTTTTGATAAATGGACATCAAGTTCAATTCCATGAGCACCAATGCGTTCGGCTTCTTGAAAGGCAATCATCGTATTCTCTGGATGTGTCCCTTTTACCCCGCGGTGAGCGAAAATAAGTGGTTTATTCATGTGAAAATCTCCTTATCATCTCTTTTTCTTCATTATGAAACTGCCTTGGAAAAAATACAATTGAATAGGACAAACATTTACAAAAGTCTAACAGTTGCATAAAAGTTAACGTTAACGTAAAATGTAATAATCAAGTGAAGGGAGGAATAAACATGTATAAAATCGATGAAGTAACAAAGCAAGTTGGTTTAACAAAGCGTACACTTCGTTATTATGAGGAAATTGGTTTAATTCATCCCCCAGAACGAAGTGAGGGGAACATTCGCCTGTATACAGACGAGGACATTGCGAGAATTAAAAGGATTGTGGAAGCGAAAGAAGTACTAGGAATTACGCTTCAAGAAATGCAACATTTCTTATCGTTAAAAGAAAGAATGGAACAAAGAAGAAATAGTGAGAATCCGCGTGACCGTGAAGTGATTCAAGAAATTAAAGAGATGCTTGAAAAACAAGTGCAAACGTTAGACGAAAAAATGGAGCAAATGCAGCGTGTTAAGGCAGAGCTAGAGGATAGTTTAAGCCGTGCAGTTACATTTTTAGAGAATACAAAAGGAGAGTAATCAAAATGGAGAGCAAACAAAAATTAGGGAGATTGATTACAGTGGTGGCTACCTTCCTTGCCTTTTCAGGTATAGGAGTAGTCGACCCAATTTTACCAAGTATTGCTGAACAAATTGGTGCTTCGCATTGGCAAGTCGAGATGTTAT
The DNA here is from genome assembly GCF_003315125.1 of Bacillus sp. DB-2. Lineage (NCBI taxonomy): Bacteria > Bacillati > Bacillota > Bacilli > Caryophanales > Bacillaceae > Bacillus > Bacillus sp. DB-2. The sequence goes on from NZ_QNRN01000003.1 coordinate 141,666, forward strand.
TTACAGCTTATATTTTAACGATGGCAATTATGATGTTACCAGCTGGAATATTTGCATCAAGATTTGGTGATAAACGAATGATGACAATCGGTCTTGCGATTGTAACTGTATTTGCATTTATATGTGGTATATCGCAAACGATTGCTCAATTATCTCTTTTCCGCGCGGGGTGGGGATTAGGAAATGCGATGTTCTTCGCAACGGCGATGACATTACTAATTGCATTAAGTAAAGAAGTTCATGAAGCAGTAGGATTATATGAAGCAGCTATCGGTTTAGGGATGGCAGGTGGCCCATTGTTAGGTGGTATATTAGGTGGACATTCTTGGCGTTACCCATTTTTTGCGACGAGTATTTTAATTTTTTTAGCATTTATTTTAGTTTTCTTTTTTGTAAAAGAACCGGAGCGAAAAGTGAAGCGTAAAGCAGCAGGCGTAGGTGAATTACTTAACCTGGTGAAGTATAAACCTTTTATGCAAGGTGCCATTTCCGGGATGTTATATTACTACGGATTTTTCGTCGTGTTAGCATATTCACCACTTATTATGCATTTATCTGCTATTCAATTAGGATTTGTATTTTGCGGATGGGGATTAGCATTAGCTTACGGATCAGCAATTTTAGCGCATAAGCTAGAAGGTAAATATGAACCGAAAACATTGTTAAAAGGTAGTTTACTCGTATTTGCGATTTTCTTAATTGCACTATTCTTCGTTAAAATTATGTGGTTACAAATCGTATTAATCGTTCTATCAGGATTAGCATCAGGCTTAAATAACGCGTTATTTACAAGTTATGTAATGGATATTTCACCTTATGAAAGATCTGTTACATCAGGTGTTTATAACTTCGTTCGTTGGTTAGGGGGCGCGATTGCTCCAATTTTATCAGGAGTCATCGGTCATACAGTTTCACCACAAAGTCCGTTTTTAGTCGGTGGAATTGTTGTGTTAGTTGGTTGCGTAATGATCTTAATTCCGATTCGTAAACCGGTAGAAATAGAGACAGAAGCCCTTTCTTAAGAAAGGGTTTTCTTTCCTATTACAGAGCAAACCCTTTTTACATATATGTTAGAACCCTCTGACTAAAATATATTTTCGGTATTTTTTTACTTTTAACTATACTTTTTGGATGTTTTGTTTTATTTTTGGTAGGGGACATTAATGATGTCCCCATTATAAATTTGCAGCGAAAGGCGTGATTGTACGATGGAACTATGGTTCACTGAAAAACAAACAAAGCATTTTGGAATTACGGCGCGTATTAACCGCACATTACATACGGAGCAAACAGAATTTCAAAAGCTTGATATGGTTGAAACGGAAGAGTTCGGAAACATGCTTATTTTAGACGGCATGGTTATGACGACAGAAAAGGACGAGTTCGTTTATCATGAAATGGTAGCGCACGTACCTTTATTTACACATCCAAACCCTGAGAACGTATTAGTTGTTGGTGGTGGCGATGGTGGTGTTATTCGTGAAGTGTTAAAACACCCAAGCGTGAAGAAAGCAACTCTTGTTGAAATCGATGGAAAAGTAATTGAGTACTCTAAGCAGTACTTACCATCAATTGCAGGTGCATTAGATGATGAGCGTGTAGAAGTAAAAGTAGGAGACGGTTTCCTACACATCGCAGAAAGCGAAAACGAATATGACGTAATTATGGTAGATTCTACTGAGCCAGTAGGTCCAGCAGTAAACTTATTTACAAAAGGCTTCTACGCTGGAATTTCAAAAGCGTTAAAAGAAGATGGTATTTTCGTTGCCCAAACGGACAACCCTTGGTTTACACCAGAACTAATTACAACTGTGTTTAAAGACGTAAAAGAGATTTTCCCAATTACTCGTCTATACACAGCAAACATTCCGACGTATCCAAGTGGACTTTGGACGTTCACAATCGGATCTAAAAAACATGATCCATTAGAAGTAAGTGAAGAGCGTTTCCATGAAATCGAAACGAAATATTACACAAAAGAATTACACAATGCAGCATTCGCATTACCGAAATTTGTTGGCGATTTAATTAAGTAAGAGCGTTAAATTGAAATAAATAAAGTGTAAGTAACTCATTTAAGGTGTTTGTCTAGAAGGCTTGAACATGCTAGTTACTTACACTGCTACAAATGAAGTAGTCTTCTTGTGATAACAAGAAGGCCCAGGTAAATCGAGAAAGAGGAGCAATGCGCTCCAAATTTGAGAAATAGTGAAAGGTTGGGATACCTTAAGTTCCACATAAGGAGGAAAAGAATATGCGTTTTGATGAAGCTTATTCAGGTAAAGTATTTATTAAAAGTCATCCAAGTTTTGAAGAGTCAGAGGCAGTTATTTACGGGATGCCTATGGATTGGACAGTAAGTTTCCGTCCAGGATCTCGCTTTGGCCCTGCACGTATTCGTGAAGTATCAATCGGTCTTGAGGAATATAGTCCGTATTTAGATCGTGAACTAGAAGAGGTAAAATATTTTGATGCGGGTGATATCCCATTACCATTTGGGAATCCACAGCGCAGCATAGACATGATTGAAGAATATGTAACAAAACTATTAGGTGCCGGTAAGTTTCCACTAGGTCTCGGCGGAGAGCACTTAGTGTCTTGGCCAATTTTTAAGGCAATGGCAAAAAAATATCCGGATTTAGCAATCATCCATATGGATGCTCATACTGACTTACGTGAGTCATATGAGGGAGAGCCTTTATCTCACTCTACACCAATTCGTAAAGTGTGCGATTTAATTGGTCCGGAAAACGTATATTCTTTCGGTATTCGTTCTGGAATGAAGGAAGAATTCGAATGGGCAAAAGAAGTAGGTATGAATTTATATAAATTTGACGTATTAGAACCGTTAAAGGAAGTATTACCGAAACTTGCAGGACGCCCAGTCTATGTCACAATTGACATAGATGTATTAGACCCAGCTCACGCTCCTGGAACAGGAACATTAGAAGCTGGAGGCATCACATCTAAAGAACTATTAGAGTCCATCGTAGCAATTGCAAATTCAAATATAAAAGTAGTCGGAGCAGACTTAGTAGAAGTAGCTCCAGTCTACGATCATAGTGATCAAACACCAATCGCAGCAAGCAAATTCGTGCGGGAAATGCTGCTCGGTTGGGTGAAGTAAAAGCGGAGGCAGCTTGCTCAGAATGTGAGGGGGATGGAGCTTCAGACGTAGAGGCGTTTTTTGCCTCGAAGGAAGAAGTGAAGCCACCGAACATTCTAGCCGCTGTAGCTAGATAAAGTAAAAGTGAAGCCGACTCAAAAAGTGTTTTGAGCCGGCTTCTTTTATTAATAGGTAGGTTATTATTGTCTTATTTAGTAGTTAAGTCGATATCCTTTGTCGAAACGTCGATATATGCGGAGTTGTGTTCAATATAATTTCACTTACCGTCATGCGACATAAAAAAGAGCTATTCTCAAACGATGAGAATAGCTCCCTTTCTTTACGCAACTTTCTCTTCCGAAGTAATTCCGCGAATTTCATCAGCAGAACGGATTGGATATTTGCGGAACACAATGGAACCGACGTATCCAACAATAGTGGTAACGATTCCACATAATACGGCAGCAATCGTTACTTTTATTACATCATTAAATCCGAACAGTACGAGAAGTCCTGGAATTGGTGATGCTGTCCCTGGTGCATTATTAACGAGCTGGAATAGCGACGTAATAATACCGGCAAGCGCACCGCCAACAAAGTTTGTCATATAGATAGGAATTGGATTTGCTGAGACAACATCGGCCTGTGTTAACGGCTCGATTGCCACGGCGATTGTATCTTTCTTTGAACAGATTTTTAGTCGCTTAAAGAAAATGAAGTTCATTGGGGCAGAAGCTGCTACGGCAAGACTACCAATTGCCATTGGTAAACCAGTTAATCCAAGCATTGCAGTTAGTGCCATAGAACTTAATGGAGATGTAGAAATAACTGTTATTAATCCACCAAGCATAATACCCATAATGATAGGACTTTCTGTAGTCGCAACTGAAATCATAGAACCGATTTTACCAAGCGTTGCGTTAACGAGTGGATCCATAAGCATGGCCATTCCGCGTGAAATTGGTGCGGCAATACATAGGATTGCTAAAAATTCTACACCAGCTGGTAATTTCTTTTCGAGAAATTTTACGACGAAAGCACAAACGTATCCAGCGAAAAATCCTGGTAAAATACCGAATCCGCTAGTAGCGATACCGATTAAAACAGCGTATACGGGTGAGACACCGATTGCCAATGCGACTAAAATTGCCGCTGCGACACCGCTCATACTACCAGAAGCTTCTCCTACTGATTGTAAAAAGTCATTATGAAACATTTCTCCACCAATATAACGGTGAAATGCTTCAATAAGAAAACTTGCGATTGCTGCATTAGCTAAAGCGCCCATTGCTTTCATTCCGTAAGGCGCACGGTAACTGAAAAGTGTAAATAGACAAAGTACAACAAGTAATAGTGCTAAACCTTGCAAGATAGCCATTTGAAAACTGTCTCCTTTGATTTTTGTAATAAAAATTTGTATCATTCAATAATAATATAAAAGTTTGTTAAACGGAAAAAATTTTTATTGGGAAATTGCTGTAAGGTGAAAAACTCTTACAATAATGTAAGGAAAGTGTAAGGCATTTCGATAGAGTATAGTATGCCTTTTTTCGTATAATACAGGTATAGACAGACAGTTAGTGAGAAAGAAGTGCAAACAGGAGGCGCATTTATGAAATTGGTAATTAAAGTTTTAGCTGTGTTCGCCATTATTTTAGGAGGAACAGCATATTATTTAAACACGAAAACAGAAGGTGTGCATGCTTTTGTAGACAACTTCTTTTCAAATAAAGAAATACAAGATTATTATGCTGTTATAGATAAAAGTGAAAAAAAAGACGATGAATATTTGTATACATTTAAAGGGTATACAGAAGATGGAAAGCTACAAGTTATTAAAAGAATGGTGAACCGTGAATTGCATACGGGTGCTTTTATAAAAATTTATGCAAAAGGTATGCAGGGAAAAGGATGGGCTGAAATCTCGAAAGAATCAATCCCGCAAAAAGCGTTGCAAAAAATAGAAAAACCATAAAAGGAGCGAATCGTTCGCTCCTTTTTTAGTGAGTTAAAATGGTGATAGCTGAACTTTCTTTATTAGAAATGATTTTTGCCCTTCCGCCAATTGGGAAAGTAAAAATAGGAGTTGTATGTCCGAAACTTGTATTTGCAATGATAGGTATATGTGTAAGTTCAGGCTTTGAAGCAATCATTTCTTGAATGTCTTCTATCGTACATTCTGCTCCTTTTTGCATTCGTCCTATAACAATGCCTTTTACATGTTCAAAGTCAGGTTGCTGCATAAGAGAATGTAAATATCGATCAAAAGTTTTTAGGGTAGATTTTCCTGTTAAACTATCCTCTTCAAGAAATAAAATTTTGCCCTGTAAGCTTGGCATATATGGTGTACCTTGCAGTAAATTAAATGTGCTCATATTGCCGCCGATAATATCCCCTGTAGCTTCTCCTTCTTGAATCGAAACATATCCTTCATTTTTAATAAATTTTCGATTTTCTTGATCCATATACCAAGAGTCATCGCTCCAAGTTTCAGCTGGTAGTATTTCAATAGGTTCATGAGAAGTTAAGCACTTTAAAAAGTAATCGGTCGTATAATCGAGCCCTTTCTCCATTCCAAATGAAGAGAAGTGAGGACCTGAATATGTAACTAAGCCTGTTTTAGCATAAATCGCGTTAGTTAAAGCGGTAATATCAGAATAACCGCAGAAAATTTTCGGATTTTCTCGAATTAAATCATAATCGAGATGTTTCAATAAACCGTTAGAGTTGTATCCGCCAAGTGTCGTCAAAATGGCTTTTACATTAGGATCTCTAAATGCTTCGTGGAGGTCTTGAACTCGTGAAGAAATAGAAGAGGAAGCGAATCGATCTATCTCATCAGCATATTTTGAGAATGTAACTTGAAAGCCTATGTCGGTTAATCTTTTTATAGCAAGGTCTCTGTTTTCATTTGAGACAATACTTAAACTACAAGATGGTGAAATAACCCTTATTTCATCACCTTTTTTAAATTTTGTTGGTAGCACCAAATTCACCCCTTAAAATAAAAGAATATTTAGATTTAAAAAATATTTTAACATATGAAATAAAGTGAAGGTGAATTATTTTTTGAAAAGGAGTTTTCCTGATTTTTCAGCAGACAGACAGAGTCTTTTTTTGATATGATAGGAAAAGTGATTTATTATAAGTAGTATTTAATATCTATAACATTTGAAGGGTGTGCAAGACGTGAAGAAACAACTTGCAGGCTTGCCGGTACACGTTCATTTCGTAACAGAAATCCGTGAAGGGGCGAGGAAGGAAACCGTTGCTTTTGAAGCAAATGGTCAATACTATGTAAAAGGTCAAGGTACATATATAACATTCCAAGAGCCGAACGAACAAGGCGAAGTGAAAACAATTATTAAAATTCAAGATGAACAAGTTCTCATTATGCGTTCAGGTGCTATTTCTATGCGTCAGACGCATGTGAAAGGTGAATGGACAACTGGTACGTATACGAGTGAACTTGGTACGTTTGCATTGCAAACGAAAACTGATAACGTTCTTTTTAAATGGTCGGATGAAAAGAAAAAAGGACAACTCTTCTTAACGTACGCATTGCTTCTAAGTGAACAAGAAGCTGGCAGATATACAATTACACTTAATTTGAAGGAGGCAAAATAATGAATTCTTTAGAACAAGTAAAAGGATTGATTAAAGAAGAAATTCAAGCTGCTGTATTAAAGGCAGAACTAGCGACAGAAGAACAAATTCCAAACGTTGTATTAGAATCTCCAAAAGATAAAACAAATGGTGACTTCTCTACAAATATGGCAATGCAACTTGCACGCGTTGCGAAAAAAGCACCTCGTATGATTGCAGAAGAATTAGTTGCAAACTTCGATAAAGCAAAAGCTTCTATTGAAAAAATTGAAATCGCTGGTCCTGGTTTCATTAACTTCTACATGGATAATAGCTACTTAACAGACTTAATCCCAACAATCGTCAACGCTGGTGAAGCATACGGTGAAACGAATACTGGTAAAGGTGAAAAAGTACAAATTGAGTTCGTATCTGCGAATCCAACAGGCGATCTTCACTTAGGACATGCACGTGGTGCGGCAGTAGGTGACACTTTATGTAACGTATTAGCAAAAGCAGGATATGATGTATCTCGTGAGTACTACATTAATGATGCTGGTAATCAAATTCATAACTTAGCTCTTTCTGTTGAAGCTCGTTACATGCAAGCTTTAGGTTTAGAGAAAGAAATGCCAGAAGACGGTTACCATGGTGCGGACATCATTGGAATCGGTAAACGTTTAGCTGAAGAGTTTGGCGATCGTTATGCAAAAGCTGATGCAGAAGAAAGCTATGAATTCTATCGTTCATATGGTTTAAAATATGAGTTAGCAAAACTTCAAAAAGACTTAGCAAGCTTCCGTGTTAACTTCGATGTGTGGTTCTCAGAAACATCATTATACAAAAACGGAAAAATTGATCAGGCTCTTGCTGTATTAAAAGAGCGTGACGAAATCTTTGAAGAAGGCGGAGCAACTTGGTTCCGTTCGATGACTTACGGTGACGACAAAAACCGTGTATTAATTAAAAATGACGGTTCTTACACATACTTAACGCCAGATATCGCTTATCACCGTGATAAATTAGAGCGTGGTTTCGATAAGCTAATCAACATTTGGGGTGCTGACCACCACGGTTACATTCCTCGTATGAAAGCTGCTATTCAAGCACTAGGCTACGATAAAGAAACACTTGAAGTAGAAATCATCCAAATGGTACAACTGTACCAAAATGGTGAAAAAATGAAAATGAGTAAGCGTACAGGTAAAGCAGTTACACTTCGTGAGCTTATGGAAGAAGTAGGCGTGGACGCAATGCGTTACTTCTTCGCAATGCGTAGCGGTGATTCTCATTTAGACTTCGATATGGACTTAGCTGTATCAAAATCTAATGAAAACCCAGTATACTATGCACAATATGCACATGCTCGTGTATGCAGTATCCTTCGTCAAGGTGAAGAGCTAGGATTAGCTACAGGCGGAGACGTGAATTACAAACTTGTTACTTCTGAGAAAGAAGTAGAGTTACTGAAAAAACTGGGTGAATTCCCAGCTGTAGTTGCGGATGCAGCGCAAAAGCGTCTGCCACACCGCATTACAAGCTATGCATTTGAATTAGCAGCAGCATTACACAGCTTCTACAATGCAGAAAAAGTATTAAACCAAGATAACTTAGAATTAAGTAAAGCTCGTTACGAATTAATGAAAGCAGTACGCACGACACTTCAAAATGCATTAGCAATCGTAGGAGTATCTGCACCAGAAAAAATGTAATAAAGAAAAGCGGAAGCGGCTCGTTCAGAATAGGAGGTGGATGGAGCTCCTGACAGAGAGGCGTATTTTGCCTCAGAGGAAGGCGCGAAACCACCGAATATTCTAGCCGCTGGAGCTGGACAATAAAGAAAAGCAGAAGTTTATAAAAAGGCAATCACAATAACATGTGGTTGCCTTTTTTGATCTGTATTAAGCTGCTTTTTGACCTGTTTGAGTAACAGGTTTTTGAAGAGTGTTATAAACACCAGTTCCGATAACTTCCAATGCCATTTTCATACGTTCAGGCGAAATGTTTTCTAATACATTATCTTGAGGCGTGTGATATACCTTTTCGATATGATAGATTAATGGATTCCAACTATCGACGCCCATCCAAATAAATAGTGCAGAAGGAATACCCACTTCAGCAAATGGTACGTGATCACTAGAGCCAAATTTACCTTGGAGAACGAGATTATTATTTAATTGTTTACCTGCTTGTAAGGCAGCATCTGTTACAAGGTTTGTTGAGCCATCAGGAGTCATTGCATATAAATTTTTTGCTTTATCATAATTTGTTGCAACCATGTCTGCGTTAAAGACACCTAAAATTCGATCACGTTCCTTTTGGGACAGACTATTAACATAATAATCAGAGCCAAGTAAGCCAGTTTCCTCAGAACCAAAAGCAATAAAACGAATTTCTTTATCAGTTTCTACATTTTGAAAAGCACGAGCCAGTTCTAATACTAATCCTGTACCAGAAGCATTATCATTTGCCCCAGGTGCTCCAACGACACTATCGTAGTGTGAACTTACAACGACGGCCTTTTCATTACCTGTACTATTTTTTGGTTTCTTTTTAGCGATGACATTTAAGGATGTTAAATTAGATTCATGTCTCGCTTTTAGGGAAAGAATTGTTGTCTCTTTTTTAGCGATTTCTTCTTTAAATGCATTTCCTTGAGCATAAGCAAGACCGAAGACAGGGATAGCCTGTTTTTTAGTTAAGCGAGGATTGAAAGTTTGTCCATAGTTCCCGCGTCCGCCAATTAAGCTGTATAACAGAACACCTTTTGCCCCTTTACTAACAGCATTTTCAACCTGTTTATTATAATCTGCTACTGTTGCACCTCTTTCGAATAAAACAATTTTGCCGTTTACCTCATTTGGAATATCGTCTAATTTTGTACCACCTTGAACAAAGATAAGCGGAGCTGTAACAGCTTCTGTAGAAATTAGTGCATTTGGAGCAGCACCAGCTTGCCAATTACGCTTTGTCCCTAATGGTGATTCGATAAATCCAACGTATTGATCCGGCACTTGGAAGGGCTGATACTCTACTTCATATCCCATTGATTTAAGCTTCATACCAACATAGCGAGAAGCCCATTCTTCTGATTTTGTACCACCTGGACGGGGACCGATTGTTTCGGATAAGAAACGGATATGCTTGATGGCGCGGTTTGCATCAACTTGTTTTGTAATAGGTGGAGTCTGTGTAATTTCTGACGTGGAATCAGCTTTTGCGCCCGATTGGAGCTAAGCTAACGGCGAGTGATACAGCAAGCAAGGAGCTTACTATTTTTTGTTTCAGTGATTTTCTCATTTTTTCCTCTCCCATTCTTCTATTCTCTCTGACTGACAAAAGAAGACGGATAACGACTATATCCCGCTATTTTTGGGCAGTAAAACCCCAATCTCAAAATTCAGCTGTAAAGCAAAGAAGTTAGATGGGAGTCGGGCTGCCCGTAAAAGCCCGATTGGTGTGGGCTAATAATCAATGAGGGATGGACAAAACCCTCACTGATTAAAGTTTCACTTTATCTTACCTTTATATATCTGAATTTTCAATAAATATATGTTGAGAAATAAAAAACGCTATATGCACATTTGCATATTTTCAGCGGATATATGTATGCTATCATTTTAAATGAAGGTTCGCTTTCTGTTCTGAAGGCTCCTACATTGCATGAATCTAGTGTACCCAAACTTTAGATTATGTAGGGAAAAGGGATCCGTTATAGGGTTTCTTTTCTTTTGTTTTGTTTCAATCACGTGATGGTAACTATGTTTCCGCATTTCATAATTGTCATCAGTGATATATGTAAGGCATCCATATGAAAATACGAGGCTGTTCAAGAGTTTTCCGTACTTTTGGACAGCCTCACCCCGTTAAAACGACGATACTTTGTGTATCGTCTTTTTTGCACAAAAAAAACAGCCAATCAACTAATAAATTGATTGGCTGTAAAACATATTATTTATAATGTTTTTTACGTTTTGTGGCTAAAATACTTAACAATCCAGCTAGTAGAAGAACGATACCTGCTGCTTGTGTATGATCTTCTTTATGACCTGTATTTGGAAGTTTTTTATCTATATTTCGATCATCTTGCTGTTTGTTTGTCTGTGTTTCAGGATTTCCTTTTTCTAGTTCCTCGGAAGTTTCTTTTCCTGGTTTCTCCTCTTTATTTGGAGGAGTAATTGGTTTATCATCTCCACCTGGTGAAGATTCGATCTTCTTATTTGAAACTGTAATTTGTAGTGGTGTAGCTTGAGCTTTTTCAATTGTAAAGCTTATCGGTGAAGCATCTAATTGATAGCCTTCAGGAGCCTTTGTTTCCACTAATTGATAATTACCAGGTTTCAAATCATTTACGATTAATTTACCGTGTTGGTCTGTTTTTAGGCCTTCTCGGATTATTTTTCCATCGTGGTCTAAGATATTGAAAATGGCACCTTCAAGTGTTCCACGGTGATCAATATCAACTTTAGTTAACTCAATTGAACCTGTTGTTAAGCTATTTAAAGCTTTAACAGAGGTAACCCCAGATTGTCCCTTCGTAATTGTGAAAGGAATTGGCTTAGCACTTAAATCATAGCCAGTAGGAGCTTTCGTTTCAACGAACTGATAGTCTCCTGGACGTAAATCAGAAACGCTAATTTTCCCATCTTTATTAGTAGTTAAATCAGTACGAACATCATTGCCGCTTTGATCAACGATTTTAAAGATAGCACCTTCAAGAGTAGAGCTGTCGATGT